>NZ_JBLYQK010000040.1:0-18860 GCF_048799765.1 Brevundimonas sediminis | reverse complement strand
GCCCGCCGTCCCGCCGCGACCCGCACGCCTGCGCGCACCCCGGCTCCGGCCGAGCCGACCGGCGAGCGCCCCTACCAGCCGGCCGCGGCCGCGCCTGCCTCGAACCAGCCGCGCCAGTCGGTGCAGTAGAGCCCTTTCCTCCCCCTTCGGGGGCATCCGAGGGATAGGGGAGGGGCGCCGGAAGCCGCGGCGAAACCCCTCCGTCGCGGCGCGAACCCGCGCCGCGCCACCTCCCCCGAGGGGGGATTCACTCAGTCGATGTCCTCGTTCAGCAGGCCGACCTTGTCGAAGCCGCTGGCCTTCAGGCCGTTCATCACCGCCATGAAGCGGTCGTAGCGGACCTCCGGCTGGGCGCGGATGAAGACGCGCTCCGCCCGGCAGGCGTCGCCCGCGCCGGTCGCCGCGCAGACGTCGGCGGCCAGCCGGTCCATGTCGGTCTCCCGGTCGGCGAGGAACAGGCGTCCGTCTTCCTGGACGCTGACATAGACCGGGTCTTTCGCCTCGGCCCCGACCGGCGGGGCCTTCGGCGGCGGCAGGTCCAGTCGCAGCGACACCGTCGCGATCGGCGCCGCGACCATGAAGATGATCAGCAGCACCAGCATGATGTCGACGAACGGGGTGACGTTGATGTCGGCGTTCTGTTCGACGGTGGCTCCGCCCTGTCCGGCGGATCCTGAAACTCTCGCACCCATGGTCAATCCTCCCTGTCTCCCGGCGCGTCGGTGCGCCGGCAAGGTCAAGCTGGCGAGGCGCGACGGGCGATTTCAGGGCGGGAAGGGGGCATGAAAAAGGGCCGCCTCCCGAAGGAGACGGCCCTGATCCTTGCGAACCGGCGAGACGCCTATTCGATGTCTTCGTTCAGCAGGCCGACCTTGTAGAAGCCGTTGCCCTGCAGGGTGTTCATGACTTCCATGAACTGGTTGTAGGTCACTTCGGCCTGGGCGCGGACGAAGACGCGCTCCTCGCGGCAGTTCGGAGCGTCCAGGGCGGCGCAGACGTCGGCCGGCAGGCGGTCCAGCGAGGTCTCGCGCTCGGCGATGTACAGGTCGCCGCCTTCCTGGATCGACACATAGACCGGATCCTTCTTCGGCGTGCCAGGGGGCGGCGGAACCGCCGGCGGCAGGTCGAGGCGGATCGAAACGGTGGCCATCGGGGCCGCGACCATGAAGATGATCAGCAGCACCAGCATGATGTCGACGAACGGGGTGACGTTGATGTCAGCGTTCTGTTCGATCGTGCCGGCCTTGCTGCCCGGACCGGAAAGTTTGGCGCCCATAGGTGGGTGTCTCCATCAGGCCCGGCGCATTCCGCGGCGAGCGTCACTGAAAGCTTCGGTTCGTCTCTTGGCGTCCCGGAACCGGCTTGTAAAGCGGCTTCGACGTCATCGAGGTTCCGAAGCGCCGTCAGACGCTCCGAATACGCCTGAAAGGCGAACCGTCTCAGCCCTTCGCGAGCTTGAGGAACCGGTCCTTCAGCGCCGCGTCGGTCTTGAAGACCCCAGTGAAACGCGTCGTGATGGTCGAAACGTGGCGATGGTGCACGCCGCGGGTCGTCATGCACTGATGTTCGGCGTCGATCAGAATCGCCACGCCCTGCGGCGCAAGGCTTGATTCGATGGCGTCGGCGATCTGGTTGGTCAGCACTTCCTGGGTCTGCAGGCGCCGCGCGTAAATCTCGACGACACGCGCCAGCTTGGAGATGCCGACCACCTTCTCGTTCGGAATGTAGGCGACATAGGCCTTGCCGATGAACGGGGCCATGTGGTGCTCGCAGTGGCTCTCCACCTCGATGTCGCGCAGCAGGACCATGTCCTCATAGCCCTGTACGTCCTCGAAGATGCGGCCCAGTTCCTTGGCCGGATCGGCGTCATAGCCGTCGAACCATTCGCCATAGGCGTCCACGACGCGCTTGGGCGTGTCCTTCAGGCCCGGACGGTCCGGATTGTCGCCGGCCCAGGCCAGCAGGGTGCGCACGGCCTTCAGGGCCTCTTCGCGCGACGGGCGCTGAACCTGATCGTTGTCGCTGGCCAGGACGGGGGTGACGGTCATTCTCTCAACTCAAGCGGCGAAGTAGCGCCGGAACGAAGGTCCCGGATGGACGCGCGCCGCTCTCCCTTTATAGACCTCGTGTGCTGTTCGCACGCGCGGCAGCACGGCTATATGGGGCGGACTGTCCGTCCTGCAAGAAAACTCAAGGCCATCGCCTCACTATGCCGCTGACGATCCACGACACCCTGCACCGCGAAAAGCGCGTGTTCACGCCGCGAGACGAGAACCGGGTGACGCTCTACGTCTGCGGCCCGACGGTCTACGACTTCGCCCATATCGGCAATGCCCGCCCGCCGGTCGTCTTCGACGTCCTGGTCCGCCTGCTGCGCCGGACCTACGGCGCGGACAAGGTGATCTACGCCCGCAACGTCACCGACGTGGACGACAAGATCAATCAGAAGGCCTTCAGGGAAGGCGTGCCGATCAGCGAGATCACCGCCCGCTACGAGGCCGCCTATCTGGAGGACATGGGGCGTCTGAACGTCTCGCCCCCGGACATCGCGCCGCACGTCACCGACCATATGGACGCGATCGTCGCCCAGATCCGGGCGATCATCGACCACGGCTGCGCCTACGCCGCGGAGGGCCACGTCCTGTTCGACGTCTCCTCCTACGAGACCTACGGCAAGCTCTCGGGCCGCAATCTGGACGACATGATCGCCGGCGCCCGCGTCGAGGTGGCCCCCTACAAGAAGAACCCGCACGACTTCGTCCTGTGGAAGCCGTCGAAGGAAAACGAGCCGTCCTGGCCCTCGCCCTGGGGCGACGGCCGTCCGGGCTGGCATATCGAGTGCTCGGCCATGATCGAGGCCAACCTCGGCCTGCCCATCGACATCCACGGCGGCGGCATCGATCTGGTCTTCCCGCACCATGAGAACGAGATCGCCCAGGGCGTCTGCGCCCGTGGTCACGCTCATGGGGAAGAGGCTCACGCCGAATACGCCCGCTACTGGATGCACAACGGCTTCCTGACGCTGGACGGCGAGAAGATGTCCAAGTCGCTGGGCAACATCCTGCTGCCCCACGCCCTGCTGGAGCGCCTGCCGGGCGAGGTGATCCGCTGGGCGCTGCTATCGGCCCACTACCGCCAGCCGCTGGACTGGAACGAGGGCCTGCTGGAACAGAGCCGCAAATCGCTGGACCGCCTCTACGGCGCCCTGCACCGCGCGGCGTCCATCGAGGCCGGACCGGACGAGCTGCCGGCCGACTTCCTGAAGGCCATCGAGGACGATCTGAACACCCCCGGCGCCATGGCCGCGCTGTTCGCCCTCTCCAGTGAGATCGAGCGCGGCATGACCGCCGGTGATCACGCCGCCGTCGCGACCGCCAAGGGCCGGCTGCTGGCCTGCGCCGCCGTACTGGGCGTACTTCAGAACGACCCGGCGGGCTGGCTGGAAGGGGAGGTGTCCGACGACCTCCGCACCGAGGTCGAGGCCTTGCTGGATCAGCGCGCCGCCGCTCGCACAGCCAGGGACTGGCCCGAGGCCGATCGCATCCGCGACCGCCTGAACGCGCTGAACGTCGTCGTCATGGACGGACCGCAAGGCGCGACCTGGCGGGTGAAAACCTAAGTCCTTCTCCCCTTGAGGGAGAAGGTGGCGCGCGGAGCGCGTCGGATGAGGGGGATTGCCTGACGCCAGGCACGAAAGATGAGGGGTGAGGCCGCCTTACCCCTCATCCGTCAGGCTTTGCCTGCCACCTTCTCCCTCAAGGGGAGAAGGAAAGCGGTCAGGTAATCCGCTTCACGCTCACCGGATCGCTGGCCGGGAAGGTTTCCTCGATCCCTTCGTCGACCAGGGCTTCCTGCCGGTCCTCGGCGTCGTACTGACTGTCCGCCATCTGGTCGGGCTTGCCCTTCACGGGGCGGGCGCGCTTGGCGTGCGGCGCGTCGCTGTCGCAGTCTTCCCGACCGCGGTTGTGGTGCTCGGATTGAGCCGTCATCGTCTCTCTCCTCAGGTTGCGGGGTGGTCGTCTTCGTCGTCCGGGCCGTAGCCCAGGTCCTCGATGTCGTCGTCGGACAGGCGTTTGGCTTCCCAGTGGGCGGCGCTGGCCTGGGCGCCGCGCGAGTTTCGCATCAGCCCCGAATAGACCAGCTCCACCTCGTCCGGGCCCTGCAGCCCGGCGCTCTCGGAATCGATTTCCGACAGACGGCGACCGTCGACGCCCAGCAGGGAATCGGCCTCGGCCTCGATCCCGGCGGCGCCCATGGAGTCCTCGATCTCGTCCAGATCGTCCTCGTCGAAATCGGTGTCGTCGGCGTCGCCGTCAGCCTGGGTCACATCCAGGACGGGGTCGGCCTCGTCCAGCAGGAAGTCACCGTCCCCCTCGTCGTCGAGGTGGGTTTCGTCATAGACTTCAGACTGTTCCTGGTCGTCCCTGTAGTCGTCGAGTTCGGGCATCTTCGCCTCCCTGTGTCTCAGGGAGAGAACGCGACCGGTCAGGCGGCGTTCCAGCCGTCCGCCACGACACGGTCCAGCGCCGCCCGCATCCGTTCGATCACCTCGGGCCAGCCGTTGACGGCCTTGCGCACGAAGATCCTGGTCTCGGGATAGAAGACGTAGTGGTCCGTGGTCATCAGGTGCCAGTCGTCCTGCGCCGCCACCATCCAGGTCCGCGCGCCGGTCGCCGCGGCGATGTTTGTCCCGGCGATCCCCGGCCCCAGCACCACGTCACAGGCCAGCGACAGGGCGGCCACGTCCTCGAGGTCGTCCTTCAGATTGATCGGCGGGGTCCAGATATAGACGCCCGCCGCCTCGGCCGCCTCCAGGTCGGCGGACACGTCGCCGCACTGCAGGTTCACCATCACGCAGCCCGGGGCCCGCAGGATCGGTTCCCAAAGCTGGAACCCGGCGGCGAAGAAGGCCGCGCGCGCGCCGGTCATCACCAGACTCTTCCAGTGCAGGCCGACCTTCAGTCCCTCGGGCAGCCTGGCCAGCTCACCCTTCCAGTACTCGACCTTCTCGGGGGAGGGGATGATGTAGGGGCGCGGTCCGGGGAAGCTCTCGAGCGTCGGCCGGTAGATTGCCATCAGGCTGGCCAGCGGGATCCAGCCGTCCAGCCGGCCCTCGGCGTCGGCGATCTCCTCGGCGAACGGAATATAGCGGGTCAGCCGGCCCTCGAGACGCACGGCGCGGTGCCCGCCCACGATCACCTGCGGGAAGGCGCGCTGGAACAGGCCGACCATCCGCTGCTCGACCGCCAGATAGACCTGCCCGTCCGGCCCGACGGCCTCGATAAGGTCCGGCAGGCAGTTCGAGAAGACCAGTTCGTCCGCGATCCCCTGTTCGCCGACGACCAGAAGCCGCTTGCCCGCCGGGGCGACCGTCGCCGGGTCCCAGCGCGGCGCGTCCACCGCCACCTGCATCGCATCGGGCAGGTTGGGGTCCAGCCGGACCTCATAGGCCTCGAACCCGTCCGGGATCTGCGCCAGCCCCATCTTCATCAGGGCCAGGGCCATGTTCATCATGGCGACCTCGTAGCCGGTCTCGGCGCCCGGCATGGCGGCGGCCATGTCCTCCATCGCGCCTTCGATGTCGCCCAGGGGGCGACGCACATTGGCGCGGTTGTAGCGGGCCTTGGCGAAGGTCGGGTCCAGCCGCAGCGCCTCCTCGAAGAAGGTCAGGGCCTCGTCCAGCCGTCCCTCGTCGTTCAGCACCGTGCCCAGGGTGTTCCACAGCACCGCATTGCCGCTCTCGATCTGCAGCATCGGCCGCAGCAGTTCGATCGCGTCGCCGTAGCGGTTCTGGTCGCGCAGCACGCAGGCCAGGTTGTTGATCGCCTCGACGTGGCCGGGGTTGGCCGCGAGGAATTTCACCAGCAGCTTCTCGGCGATGTCGAGATAACCCAGCCGCTGCGCCAGCCGGCCCAGGTCGTGGGCGATGTCGTTCTCGTCCGGCACCAGTTTCAGCGCCGCCTCATAGGCGTGGATGGCCGGCCCGAACTGGTTCAGCTTCTCCTGGCAGATGGCCAGGACGTGCCAGCCGACCCCCAGGGTCTCGTCCAGCTTCAGCGCCTCCAGTGCGCGCTGGTTCGCCTTTTCGAAGTCGCCGACGCGAATGGCCGCGACCGACAGCTTCAGCGTCTCGATCGCCTTGCGCTGGGCCTTGGCGGATCGGGGCGCCGCGAGCGATCGCGACAGCTTGCGGATGGCGTCCGGCGAAGCGGCGTCCCCGGCCAGGCCCTGGGACCCGGGAGCCGGGGCGTGGGCGGCGGTGTCGTCAATCATCTCGGCTGCGGACATGGGCGGGCTCGGGCGATTCTGCGGAACGCGGGGCGATTAGGGGATATGACGCTGCGCCCTCACAAGAGATGGTTAACCACGTCTGTTTAGCCTGCGTTGGTTCCCGGTTTTCTAGAACTGCATGCCGGGCCGAAGGGAAAGACGCCCACCATGCCGTTGAAGCTGTCGCTCAAGCCGGGCGAGAAATTCGTCCTGAACGGGGCCGTCGTCCAGAACGGCGACCGTCGTGGCGTTCTGATCCTTCAGAACAAGGCCAGCGTCCTGCGCGAGAAGGACATCATGCAGCAGGCGGAGGCCGACACCCCCGCCAAGCGCATCTATTTCCCGGTCATGATGATGTACCTGGACGAGGCCTCGGCCCCGAAGGTGTACGACGAGTTCGCCCTGCGCCTGACCGAATTCATGGGCGCGTCGCGCAATCCGGATGTGCTCGCGGAATGCGTTTCGGCCTCCCGGCACGTGATGGCCCGGGAATATTACAAGGCCCTGATGTCGGCCCGCAAACTGGTGGATTACGAGGAAGGTCTGGCGAATGTCGCTTCAGGCGTACAAGACCGCAGCGACGCGGTCTGAGACCCCACGCGAGGCGGAATACCGGCTGTTCGGGCAGGTGACCCGGGCGCTGATGCACGCCGCCACGGTGGACCCGTCCGACATCAAGACCCGGATCGACGCGCTCGACTGGAACCGCCGCCTGTGGTCGGCGCTGGCGACCGACTGTTCGGACCCGGGCAACGCCATGGCCATGCCCCTGCGCGCCCAGATCATCTCGATCAGCCTCTTTGTCGGGCGTCATTCCTCGGCGGTCATGCGCGGCGAGGATGATTTCGAGATCCTGATCGAGATCAACAAGTCGATCATGCAGGGCCTCGCCGGGCCCGGCCAGCAGGCGGCCTGACGTCATCCACTCCCGATGGAAGAGGACCTGGGCGCCCGCGAGCGGGACGAGTGGCTTTGCGACCCGGAGCGCGGCGCCTGGCAGTCCGAAAGTGAGGGCGATCGTCGCCCGACGTAGCCGCTTCATCCATGCCGACGGAATCGGCCGACCCTGATCCTACGGGGCTTCGCCCGCCGCCTTCTTTCATCGGAAGAAGGACGCGCCGACGCCCGGCCAAACTTGCCCACCGGCAATCCTGGCGCTCCATCTTTCCAAATAAATCAGTTCCTTAGCGCGGCCCGATCCTTGCGAGGGCGTGCGCGAACCAGAACCGGTTCTACGGCCAGAAGGCCGTTCACAACCGACCAGAATGGAAGGAACTACCCGATGGTTATGTCGGTCAACACGAACGTGGGCGCTCAAGTGGCGCTCCAGAACCTGAACGCGACCAACGCCCAGCTGGCGACGACCCAGAGCCGCATCAACACCGGCCTGAAGATTTCGTCGGCAAAGGATAACGGGGCTATCTGGGCTATCGCTCAGGGCCAACGTGCCGACATCGGGGCGCTGAACGCGGTGAAACAGTCACTCGACCGCGGCATCGCCGCGACCGATGTGGCGATGGCGGCGGGCGAGACGGTCTCCGACCTCTTGCTGCAGATGAAGGAGAAGGCTCTCGCGGCGACGGATGCGTCGCTCAAGACTGCGGCCCGCGCCGCCCTGAACGAGGACTTCAAGGCCCTCCGCGACCAGATCGCCTCGGTGACCAGCAACGCGACCTTCAACGGCGTGAACCTGCTGGAGACCGGCGCCGCCGGCTTTACGGCTCTGGCCAATGCGGAAGGCACCGCGACCCTCACGGTCCCGGCTGAAGTCATGGCTCTGGGCAGCACCACGGTCACCGTCGCGACGACGCAATCGATCGACACCCTGACCAAGGCGCAGGCGTCCCTGACGGCCGTCAACGCCTCCATCGACAACGTGTCCGGCGCCCTGGCGCGTCTGGGCACCAAGTCGACGGCGCTGGCCACCCACCTGACGTTCGTCGGAAAGCTGTCCGACACGCTGGAATCGGGGGTCGGTAATCTGGTCGACGCCGATCTGGCGAAGGAAAGCGCCAAGCTCCAGGCCCTGCAGACGAAGCAGCAGCTGGGGGTGCAGGCCCTGTCCATCGCCAACCAGACGCCGCAGCTGGTCCTGTCGCTGTTCCAGTAATCACACCAGGTTCTCGCAGGCGCCGGGGAGGGAGACCTCTCCGGCGTCTCGCGTTTCCGGCCCTAGGTGAACAGGCCGGTGAAGGCGTGCCAAACGTCAGACGGCAGGGTGACCAGCCAGTCCCAGACCGGCAGCAGATAGGGCGACACCCAGGCCCAGGCCAGCCAGATGATGACGCCGGCGGTCGCCACCAGTCCGACCGCGCACCAGGCGATCCCCACCGCCACGCCGTCCCGCTGCAGCAGACCGAAGCCGAACATCGACATGATGAAGGAGGGGATGAAATTGCCGCCCGGGATCGGCAGCATCAGGACGATGGCCAGCAGGACGATCGCCGCCCCGATAAGGATCTCCGCCAGTTCGCTCGTCATCACCGACAGGCGGGGGCGGGCCAGCCGCTCCACCTTGCGCAGGGGCGGCAGCACCCGCGCCACGGCGTCTCGGTAGGCGGACCGCTCGATGGCCCGCTTCATCAGCCAGCGTGGCATCCACAGCTGGTCTCGCCGGGTCACCAGTTGAATGCCGATCAGCAGCATCGGCGCGCCCAGCACCGTCGTCGTGCCCGGCACCGCGCCGAACACCATGTTCAGCAGGCCGAAGAAGAGCAATGTCGCGCCGAAGCCGCGCTCCCCGAAGGCGTTGATCAGCTCCCCGACATAGAGGTGCGGGTCATCCTTGCGCCCGATGTCCTCGATCACCTGCGAGAACGGGCGGGTGTCGGCCTGATAGTCGTAGTCGGGCATATCGGCTGACAGAGGTTCCAGTCGCGGGATTGAAGCACTGATCTAGGCGGCGCCTGACCGTTTCGCCACTTAAGAAACGTCCATGCGACATCGGGCGTTCAGAACAGGTGGGCGAACCAGCCCAGCCCATGCTCCACGGCGGCCACGATCAGGGCCCAGGCCAGGAACAGCACCGCCACCGTGGCGGCGGTCAACAGCCAGCCGAGGATCACCGCCAGCCCGTCGCGCTGCATGACGCCCAGCGCGAAAAAGCCGATCGCCACGGCCGGCAACAGGTTGCCGCCCCACACCGGCAGCACCAGCACCACCGACAGGAAGACACAGGCCAGGCCGGCCAGCCCCTGCCCCAGACCGCCGGTCAGGAAATAGAGGCGCGGCCTGGCCAGTCTCTCGGTCGCCCGCAGGGGCTTGCGGAAACGCCCGCTCAGCCTGCGGAAGGTCGCGCGGTCGACGGAGATCCGCTCCAGCCAGCGCGGGATCCACAGACTGTCCCGCCCCAGCGCCAGCTCCATCGACAGCAGCAACAGCGGCGCGCCCGTCAGCGTCGTCCCGCCCGGCGGCCAGGGCAGCATGTTCAGCAGGGCGAAGAAGAACATCACCGGCCCGAAGGCCCGGTCCCCGAAAGCCTCGACGACCTCGCCCAGGCACAGCTTCCGCTCCGCCCGCGCGCCCAGCGTCTCCACCACGTCCGAAAACGCGCGCGGCCGCCCGGTGGAGGTCTCGGTCAGGGTCATGGGTTACACCTCTACCGTCATCCTCGGGCTTGACCCGAGGATCAGACGTCGTGCGCCTGCGCCTCTCCGGCGACGCACAGTCAGCGGAACATCCGGCCCTCGGGTCAAGCCCGAGGGTGACGATGTTAATTTGATCTCACGTGCTCCGGCTTTCCCTTGCGCTTCGTGTGCGCCAGGTCCTCGAGCTGGGTCTCGGTCATCGACTTGACCATCGATTTCGACGCCCCCTTCAGCTTCGATTTCGGCGTCTCGCCCCGCTTGGCGGACAGGGCGGCCCCGGCGGCCTTCTGCTGGGCGGCGGATACGGCGGGCATGGGCGGGCTCCTCTGGTCCAGAGAACAGAAAGCCGGCGGCCCTCGCCCCGGTTCCGTTAGCCATGTCACGCCACCCGACCTTAACGGGCGGTCCTCCACACGCGGAGCATGAACAAGATCGATCTGCTCATTCTCGCCGGCGCCGGCGCCATCGCCGCGGCGGCTGGCGGTCTCTGGTTCAACCATACGCAGGCGTCGGCCGTCGACGTGACCAAACTGGCCGATGGGCGGGAGGTCCGGGTCGCTTACCCGGAAGGACGCGCGCAGGGTGCGACGGCTCGCATCATGGTCGACGATCCGAGGGCGGCCGTTGACCCGGTCACTCAGGCCTTCCTCGACAGCGCGCGCCGGTTGCAGGCTCAGCCTTGCAGCACCTCGGCGAAATCCGCCTACCTCGCGGCGTTGCGCGCCCATCTCCGGAAGGGCCAGCAGACGGTGGATTCCGTCAGGGGCGGAACGGAAGAGGCTCAGTTCGCGGCGGTCATGTCCGCCATGTCGTCCGCCAACCAGGAAGCTCTCGAAGTCGCGGAGCGCATGCAGGACGACGGATTCATCTGGCGCCGGGAGCACCAGAACGTCCTGCGCGCCGTCGCGCCTGAATTCTATCGCGGCCCGGGTCCGGAGGATGAGCAGGAGAGCACGCCCGGCGGCCGGACCCCAGCCTGTGAACGGTCCCGCGAGGGCTAGAGCCGGACCCTAGCCCAGCAGCTCGCGCCCGATCAGGAAGCGCCGGATCTCGTTCGTCCCCGCGCCGATGTCGTACAGCTTGGCGTCGCGGACCAGCCGCTCGACCGGCCATTCTTTCGTGTAGCCGGCGCCGCCCAGGGCCTGCACGGCCTCCAGCGACACCTTTACCGCGTTCTCCGACGCCAGCAGGATCGCGCCCGCCGCATCGTAACGGGTGGTCTTGCCCGCGTCGCAGGCGCGCGCCACCGCATAGACGTAGGCGCGGGCGCTGTTCAGGGCCACGTACATGTCGGCGACCTTGGCCTGCATCAGCTGGAACGAGCCGATGGCCTTGCCGAACTGCTTGCGGTCGCGGACGTAGGGCAGGACCACGTCCAGCGCCGCCTGCATGATGCCCAGCGGGCCGCCCGACAGCACGGTGCGCTCATAGTCGAGGCCGCTCATCAGCACCCCGGCGCCGCCGCCGACCGGCCCCATGACGTTCTCTTCCGGGACCTCGCAGTCCTCGAAGACCAGCTCGGCCGTGTCCGACCCGCGCATGCCCATCTTGTCCAGCTTCTTGGAGACGCTGAAGCCCTTCATCCCCTTCTCGATCAGGAAGGTGGTGACGCCGCCCGAGCCTTCGCCCGTGCGCGCATAGACCACCAGGGTGTCGGCGGTGGGGGAGTTGGTGATCCAGAATTTGGTGCCGTTCAGGACGTAGCGGTCGCCCTTCTTCTCGGCGCGGGTGCGCATCGACATCACGTCCGAGCCCGATCCGGCCTCCGACATGGCCAGCGAGCCCAGATGCTCGCCCGAGATCAACTTGGGCAGATACTTCTGCTTCTGCTCCGGGGTGCCCCAGCGGCGGATCTGGTTGACGCACAGGTTGGAGTGGGCGCCGTAGCTCAGGCCGATCGAGGCCGAGGCGCGGGACACCTCCTCCATCGCCACCACGTGTTCCAGATAGCCCAGTCCGAGACCGCCATACTCTTCCTCGACGGTGATCCCGTGCAGGCCCAGCTCGCCCATCTCGGGCCACAGGTCGCGGGCGAACTCGTTCTTCTCGTCGATCTCGGCGGCGCGCGGCGCCAGCTTGTCGGCGGCCCAGCGGGCGGTGGTGTCGCGGATGGCGTCAGCGGTCTCGCCGAGGCCGAATTCCATGGATTGGGGCGCGAAGGGAATGCTCATGCAAGGCGAGGTAGCCCATTCCTCCCCGGAGCGAAAGCGACGGGGAGGGGGACCGCCCGTCGCCGAAGGCGAAGGGGTGGTGGAGGGGCTGCCTCCGCCGCACGGTGCAGGCGAAGGCCTCAGGGCGAAGACCCGCCTCAGCCCTTGTCGCCGTCCCGTTTCCCCGCCTTGCGGTACAGGTTCCAGGCCGAGACGCCGACGCAGATCACGCCGATCAGGGCCAGGACCCAGGCGATCACGGTGAAATCGTCCAGCGGCGACCGGTCCGTCATCGCCTTGCGGAAGGCGGCGGCCGAGGCGGCGCAGGAAAACAGGCCCAGCCCGCCCATGATCATGTAGGGACCGGTCTCGATCCAGTCGAAGCGACGCGGCGAGGCGGGCTCCACCTCGTGGCGCAGGACGGCCAGCGGGGGCTCGTCCTCGAACAGGACGGTCTCCTCCGCCTCCGTCGCCGGCGCGCGCTGTTCGGCGCTCCACACCGGGCGTTCAGCCTCGGCGAAGTCGGCCTCGACCGCCGGAGTCAGCTCCAGCGGCGGGAACGGCGAGGCCGTCGGCGCGAACACCGGCATCTCCAGCGGCGCTTCCGGCGCGGCGGGCAGGGGCGCGATCGGATGGGCGAAGGCGGGCGGCGGGCTGTCGAGCGGCTCTTCTGCCGCCGGAGCTTCCGCCGGCGCGTCGGCGGCCTCCGCCCCGATCGTCCCGGTTCCGGTTTCCGGGATCGGCTCGGGCGTCGGTTCAGGCGTCGGTTCGGGCGCGCCATCCGCCGCGGGCGCGTCCACGGCCGGTTGCGGCGCCGGCGCGGCGCTCGGGAAGCCCGGCAGGGGGCCGACGATCATCGCCGAATAAGGCGAATAGCGGTGCAGGAAGGCCGAGGCCGGCGGAGCGGAGACGTCGGTCACCGTCTGCGGCGCCCAGACGGACGGCAGGGGCAGGTGCGTCGGCGCGGTCCCGGGCGTCTCGCCCGCGACCTCTGCCGCAGGCGCGTCATCGACCGTCTCCGGCGTCGCCGTCTCGCCCAGCAGGGAGGCCACGGCCTCGGCCCGGCTCAGAGGCGCGGCGTCGGTCGCGTCGCCCGCATCGGGCGCGTCCGGAGCCGGCGTGTCCTCCACGGGGGGCGTCGCGGGCGTCTCTTCGACGATCGCCGGCGGGGGCAGGGGAGCGGCCAGCAGATCGGCCAGCAGGACCGGCGCGGCCGGGTCGGCCACGAACAGCGCCCGCTCGGCCGCCCGGCGGCGCAGGGCCGCATCGGCCGCGATCGCGACCGGCCAGCCCATCAGGGCGTCGGCGGCCTCGCCCGACTGTCCGGCATTGATCCGGTTCAGCACGTCCGAGGCCAGGAAGCGGTCCACGCCCACCGACACGGCGAAACTCGCCAGGGCGTCGAACTGGTGCTGGTTCAGCTCGGGTTCGACCTGCTCGTTCAGGGCCCTGGCGACCGGGATCAGGTCGTATTGCAGCAGCAGTTCGGCGTCCTGCTCCCCGACCGTCAGGCCCTCGCGCGCCGAGGCCGTGTGGCCGTAGCCGATCACCCAGCGGCCGTCCTCGCGCTGCACGGCGCGCGGCCGGAAGCTCTCGAAGCTCTTGATGAGCACGATCCCGGCGCGGGAGATCTTCAGACGGGGCCTGTTGGGTTCAAGCACAGGGGTGTTCCAGATCGGGACGAACGCTTTCTCTCACGGGAAGGTCCCGCAAGAGCCGCGCCGCTCACGCCGTCATCAGAGCAGGACGAGGGTCGCGAGGCCGAGGAAGATCAGGAAACCGAAGAAATCGGTCGTCGCCGTGACAAACACGGCCGAGGACACCGCCGGGTCGAATTTGAACTTCGACAGGGTCAGGGGCGTCAGCACCCCGATGGTCGCCGCCACCAGCAGATTCAGCACCATGGCCGCCGCGATCACCAGCCCGATCCGCCAGTCCTCGTCGCGGAACCAGAAGGCGGTCGCCAGACCGATCAGGGGCGCCAGCACCAGCCCGTTGGCCAGGCCGACCACCAGCTCCCGCCAGAAGGTCCGGGGGGCGTTCGAGCTGTTCAGCTCGCGCGTCGCCAGCGCGCGCACGGTCACGGTCAGGGCCTGCGTCCCGGCATTGCCGCCGATGGCCGAAACGATGGGCATCAGCACCGCCAGGGCCACGATCGCCTGGATCGTGCCCTCGAACCAGCCGATGACGCTGGCGCCCAGGGTGGCGGTGGCCAGGTTGATCGCCAGCCAGGGCACCCGGCTGCGCACGATCTCGGGCACGGACGAGCCGCGGTCCTCGTCGGCCACACCGGCCAGACGCAGGATGTCCTCGCGGTTTTCTTCCTGGATGATGTTGACGATGTCATCGACGGTGATCTGCCCGACCAGACGGCCCGCCGCATCGATGACCGGCGCCGAGATCAGGTGATACTTTTCGAAGATATAGGCGACCTCTTCCTGGTCCTGGTCGACGGTGATCTCGTTCACCGGCTCCATGATGTCGGTCAGGGTCGTGGCGCGCGGGCTGCGCAGCAGCTGGCTGACCGCCACCCCGCCGATCGGGCGGTTCACCGGGTCGACCACATAGATGTCGAAGAACAGCTCGGGCAGTTCCTCGCCCTGCTTGCGGATGTGGTCGATGGTGTCGCCGACGTTCCAGAACTGCGGCGCGGCCATCACCTCGCGCTGCATCAGGCGTCCGGCGGAGTCTTCCGCATGGCCCAGCGAGCTTTCGATCGCCGCGCGATCGACCTCGGGCATGGCGGCCAGCACCTTCTCGCGCTGGTCGTCCTCCAGATCCTCCACGACCGCCGCGGCGTCGTCGGAGTCCAGCTCCTGCAGGGCCTCGGCCAGCGTCCCGTGCGGGACGCGCTCCAGCACCTCTTCCCGGATGCCGTCGTCCAGCTCGGGCAGGGTCTCGGCCAGCAGGTCCGGCGGCAGCCACAGGGTCACCACCGAGCGGTGCTCGGCGGTCAGGAAGCCCATCAGGTCGGCCACGTCGGCCGGGTGCAGGTCTTCCAGCAGCGAGCGCAGCTTCAGCCCGTCGCCGTCGTCCGCGGCGTCGACCACCTTCTCGACGAAGCCGGGCGTCAGGACGTAGTCCTCGTCCAGGGCGATGTGTTCGATGTCGTCCTCAGGCGGAAGGGGGGCGGTTGCGGTGGTGCTCACGCTGCGGCCTCCCTCAGTGTTTCAAACCAGCCTTGGCCGATGATTCGCCTTGAAAAGTTCGGGCGCCGCTGCGGGCGTCCGGGGTGTCAGACGTCTGTCCACCATGGCCTCGCCACGGTCAAGACGACCGAAGCCGTTTCCGGGCGAAAGCGTCAGTCTGTCCTGGAGGGAGACCGGAAGTCACGCCGACCGGGCGAGGCCGGGTCGGCGTGACTTTCGAGAGGGTCAGGCCGCGCGGGCGATCCCGGCAGGCCCTGTTCCGATGTGTCGTCCTGCGAACCCCGAAGGGTGAAGCAGGACTGGTGCGGTCGAGAAGACTCGAACTTCCACGGGTTGCCCCACAGCGACCTCAACGCTGCGCGTCTACCAATTCCGCCACGACCGCTCGCATCGGAGGGCGGCTGATAGCGGAGGTCGCGGGGAAAGGGAAGGGGGCGCCGGAACCGGCAATGAAAGAAGACGTTTTTGCAGCCCGCGGGGCGCTGTTGAGGATCGAAAATGTCCAGACTTCTTCCACTGGCCGTCGTACTGGCCATGAGCGTCGCGCCGGCCGCGCTGGCGCAGGACCACGGCCGCGGCGGCGGCCACGATAACGGCAAGGGCGGCGGACGCGGCGCGGCCGCGGATCGCGGCCAGGATCACGGCCAGGCTCACGGGCGCGGCAATGGAAACGGAAACGGCAACGGAAACGCCGGGCGCGGCGACGATCGCGCGCGGCCCATGCCCGTGCAGGCCCAGCCGTCGCGTCCCGACCGGGGACCGGACCGGGCCGACAACAACGGTCGGGGTCAGGGCCGCGGGCCGGACCGGGCCGTTCCGGTTCCCGTGCCCATGCCGGTCCCGGGGCGCGCCGACGCCGACCGCATCGTGCGTGAGGTGGTCCGGCTTGAGCCCCGTCGCGACAGCGGTCTGATCGCCGGCTGCCCGCCGGGCCTCGCCCGCAAGAACAACGGCTGCCTGCCCCCGGGTCAGGCCCGCCGGATCGAGGCCGAGCGCCGCGCCCGCTACGACTATGTGTGGGACCGTTGGGCCCGCGACGGCTACCGCTATCGCTATGACGACGGCTATCTGTACCGGATGAACAACTCGGGCGGCCTGCTGGGCTGGCTGCCGGTGCTCGGCGGCGCCCTGTCGACCGGTTCGGTGTGGCCGACCCAGTACAGCTACCAGCCGGCGCCGACCTACTTCACCGACTACTACCGCCTGCCGGACCGCTATGATTACCGGTACGCCGACGGCGTCCTCTACGGCGTGGACCGCCAGAACAACGGCATCAGCCAGATCGCCGCGCTCCTGACCGGCCAGCAGTGGAACGTCGGCCAGGCCATGCCCTCGGGCTACGACATCTACAACGTCCCGTACGACTACCGCGCCCGGTACTACGACACCCCGGACCGCTGGTACCGCTACAACGACGGCTATGTGTACCAGGTCGATCCGACGACCCGGCTCGTGCAGGCCGTAATCCAGCTTCTGGCCTGACGGAGAGCCGACCATGAACACGACCCTGATCTGGGCCGCCGCCGCGGCCCTGACGCTGGCCGCCTGCGGTCGCAGCGAGCCCGCCGCGGACGCCGGTGTGGCCGAACCGTCCAGCCGGACCCTCGCCGCCAGTCTGGACGACAACGACGATCTCGACTCCCTGGAGGCGGTGGTCGAGGCGGCGGGCCTGCAGACCGTGCTTGAGGGCGTCGGCCCCTACACGATCTTCGCGCCGACCGACGCCGCCTTCACCGCCGTCGGCGGAGCGCCCGGCGAGGACGAGAAGGCCCAGGGCGCGACCCTGGTCCGCGCCCACATCGTCCCGGGCGTGGTCACCCGCGCCGACATCTCCGCCGCCCTCGACCGCGCCGCCGACGGCAAGGTCACCCTGCGCACGATGGACGACGGGGTCCTGACCTTCACCCGCGAGGGCCAGACCATCCGCGCCACCGCCGCCGACGGCGCCGCCGCCGCCCTCACCGGCACGGAAACCGCGGCCTCGAACGGCGTGATCCAGCCGATCGACGGGGTGCTGGTGAAGGGGGGATAGGGATCAGGCCGTAGGGAGCAGGCGGCAGCCCTGCTTGCCCGGATGCGCCTGGAGCTTGCCGATCCGGCCTTTCAACATCCGGCCGATTTCCTCGGTCTGCTCGAGGAGCGGCTGGATGGCGCCCGCATTGGTGATTTCGACGCGCTCCGGCAGGATCAGGTGGGGCTCCGGTTCCTTGAGCGAGCCTTGGGCGATCCGGAGGAAGTTGACGTAGGCCTGTTTGGAGGCTCGTCCGTAACCCTCTGCGATGTTCGCTGCGATAGATGCCGCTGCACGTCTGCTTTGAGAGGTCAGACCGAACAGCTCGTCACGGGGATAGCCTCGGGTCAGGGCATAGGTTGCGGCAGCGACATCCATGGCGCGCTGCCAGACAATCAGATCGCGATAGCTCGGGACTTCGGACAATCCGCTTCCTCCCCGGGGAACGCGCCGTATCCTAATTCCTACTCCCTAATTCCTACTCCCGGCGCTACGCCGCCCCGGCCATAAAGTCATACACATCCGCCGGCCGGGTCACGGTGATCGCGATGCGGTCGTCGCGGATCTCGATCTCGCCGCGGGCGACGGGGTGGTTGTTGGCCAGGATCCAGACCTCGTCATGCTCCGAGGCGTCCAGCGGGATGACCGCGCCGCGGCCCATCTTCAGCAGCTGACTCATGGGCAGCACGGAGCGCCCCAGGACGACCGAGATCTCGACATCGACGGACTCGATCTGGCTCATGGGGGACTCGGATACTGGAAGGGACTGTTCGGCGAAGTCTTGCATGGGGCTAACGATCCCCACATTGGGGGCGTCATGCTTTCCCAGTCCTTAAGCGAGCTGTCCGCAAAACTCCGGCGTCCCGACGGTCGGGCCGTCGAATGGCGCGTCGCCGACGGCTATGTCGACTACCCCGAGGCCGTGGCCTTCATGGAGGCCCGCGCCGCCGCCATCGCGGCCGGCGAAGCCGACGAGCTGATCTGGCTGCTGGAGCATCCGCCGCTCTACACGGCGGGCGTTTCGTCGAAGGACGACGACCTGCTCGACGCCGGCCGCTTCCCCGTCCACCGCAGCGGGCGCGGCGGCCAGTTCACCTACCACGGCCCCGGCCAGCGCGTGGCCTATGTCATGCTCGACCTGAACCACCGCGGCCGCGACATCCGCGCCTTCGTGCGCGGGCTGGAACAGTGGATCATCGGCGCCCTGGCCGAGTTCAACGTCCCCGCCGATGTCCGCGACGGCCGCGTCGGCGTCTGGGTCGAACGCAAGGGTCCCGGCTGGTCCCGCGAGGACAAGATCGCCGCCATCGGCGTCAAGGTCCGCAAATGGGTCAGCTTCCACGGCATCAGCCTGAACGTCGAACCCGACCTCACCCACTTCGGCGGCATTGTCCCCTGCGGCATCCAGGAACACGGCGTCACCAGCCTGGTCGATCTCGGCGTGCCCGCGACGATGGACGAAGCCGATGAGGCGCTGAAGGTGAGCTTCAGGCGGGTGTTCGGGGATGTAGGGTAGGGGACGCCCCCGGGGGCGGGTGGCCCCGACCGCAGGTCGAGAGGCCCCGCCGGCGCGCGCCGGCGGGGCCTCCTGACCATCGCCATGCAATGTGGATCAGTCGTCGCGACGGGCGCTCGCGCCGCCCGACACACCGGCCGAGGCCGACGCGCCGTTCCGGTCGGCCGAGGCGGAGCC
>NZ_JBLYQK010000003.1:0-172990 GCF_048799765.1 Brevundimonas sediminis | reverse complement strand
CCGAAGCGGGGCCCGGACGGGCCGAAGGCTCCGGCCCCGCCGCCTCCGCCGGCGCCCACGGCCACGGCCTCGACCGCCCGCGCCCAGTCCGGCGGCGTCCAGGAGCCGTTGGCGCCGAAGCGGATCGTCTCACGCCGCAGGCTCCCCTGCGGGAAGAGCGCCCGCGCTGTCGTCCGGTCCACGGTCATCGCGTCCCGCCACGTCAGCCCGTCGGCGCTCACCTTGAGCGTCAGATCGTCGTTGCCGATCAGCCCCAGTTCCGCCTTCCCGCCGAATCCGGACTGGAACAGGAGGGAAAGGACGTGGTCCGGCCCCGTCTTGTTGAACGTCATACGCAGATCGCCGGCCTCGGCGGCGGTCCAGAGCGCCTTGTCCAGACGGGCGGCGAACGGGTTCTGATCGTCCGCGACGGCTCCGACGCCAAGACGCCCGAGCGGCCCGACATCGTTCAACCGCGCGCCCAGACGGGACCAGACCTCTCCCTGCCGCACGACGAACTCCGCCTCGTCGACGACCCAGACCAGCAGCCCCTCCGGCGCCGGCACCCGGGACCAGGCGCCGCCCTCCGCCCGCACCAGGTCCCCCGCGGCGAGGCCGGCCCATCCGCCCTCGGCCGCATCCTCCGGCACGATATGAAGGCGCCCATCCTCCGGGGCGCCGTCGGGACAGACCGAAGTGCGGCTGACCACGGCTGTCTGGACGAGCGCGTCCAGACGCGTCAGCGCCTCATTCAGCGTCACATGTTTCTGCATCTGCCCCGCGGCCAGATAGGGCATGCCGAGGCGGGCGGACTGTTCGTCGCTCATGGCGGTCTCCGAAATGTTTCCGGAGATCAGTGTGTCGGTCTCTCACACTCAGGCGGGGATATGACGCTGGCGGTCACCGTCCTGAAGCGATTTCAAGGGCCTGCGCCTGGGCCAAGGGAGCGCCCTGCGCGGACGTCCACGCCTTTTCAGTCGTGCAGATAGACGACGCGGCGCAGCTTGGGGTCGGCGCGCATGAAGGCGATGTGCCGTTCATGCTCGCCCGAGGACTTCGCCTCGCGCTCGCTGGCCTCGACCCAGTGGGTGCTTTCGATGTCCTTCTGCAGCGCCCTGGCCGCCATCAGGTGACCCGGGAACAGCACGTCGACCACGCTCGGCACGAAGTCCAGGAACGGCACCTCGCCGACCGCCGTCGTCACCGTGTCCAGCCCCAGATAGCTGACCATGCGCACCAGGGTGCCCGGGGCGGCGCGGGCGCGAACCCCCTGCAACAGAAGCCAGCCGCCCGCGCCGAGGGTGTACGCCGTCCCCAGCGCCGGTATCCACGTCAGAAGGCCGTCCATGCCGATGCCGAACGGCCCGATTCCGATCACCCGGTCGGACAGCTTCTTTACGCGCTCGACATTGCTCCAGATTTTCTCGATATCGCCAAGGGTCCGTCGGGCCATTCCAATCCTCCGAAAGCGAGACCGTAACGCGCCATGGAGACCGGCGTTCACCCTGAAGCGCAAGCCCGTTTGCCGATCCGGTCCATCATTCGTGGGACGCTGGAGGGTCTGGCCGGTCTCGGCTTCGCCGGAGCGGCCGTCCTGGCGGTGCTGCTGAAGGCGGAAATCGGCCATCGCTGGGTCGACATCTTCGCCCAGTTCGCCGCCCCGATGTTCATCGTCCTTGCGGTCGCCACAGGCCTGACCGCCCTTATCAGGATGAGAAAGGCGGCATGGACCGGATGTCTGGCCAGCCTGCTGATGTTCGTCTGCGCGGCGCCGCAGTGGTTTCCCGCCGATCCGACGCCCGAACCGGAGGCGCCGGTCGTCCGGCTCTACTCGGCCAACGTCTACTATCTGAACGACGATGTCGCCGCGATGCGGCGTTCGATCGAAGCCGCCGATCCCGATCTGATCATCCTCATCGAACTGGGGCGGGCTCCGCTGGCCGACCTCGACCGTCTGCTCGAGGGCTACCCCTACCGCGCCGGCTCGATGCGCATGGACGAGACCCGCGGCCCGTCACGCTCCATCATCGCCTCCCGCTGGCCGCTGAGACAGGTTGCGAACCGGCCGGACGGCCTGCACTCCGTCACCGCCGTGGCCGAGACCCCTCTGGGTGCGCTCAACCTCATCGGCGTCCACCTGACCCGGCCCTGGCCTTTCCAGTACCAGTGGGGCCAGATCAGCCAGACCATGGCCCTGGGCGATATCCGCCGCACCCTGGACGGCCCCGTGATCATCGCCGGCGACTTCAACAGCGTCTCCAACGCCCGCATCGGACGCCAGATGAAGCAGGATCTCGGAATGAGTCCCGCCGGCGGCTTCCCAGGCACATGGCCCAGCAGCCTGCCGTCGCCGGTCGGGATCACCATCGACCAGGTCTGGCGCTCGCCGGACCTCACCTTCACCAGCCGGCGACTGGGCCGGCCGAACGGCTCCGATCACCGGCCGGTGGTGACCGAGTTCACCCGCGCGAAGCCCTGACCAGGGCGGTCAGCCGTTCAACAGGGTCGCCGTCCGGGAAGTCGTCGGCGATCCAGCAGTCCTCGAACGCCTTCAGCAGGCGGCCGGTCTCCGGCCCGGGGGCGACGCCCAGCCGGGCCAGGTCCTTGCCGCCGACCGGCAGCCGGGGCGGCGTCCAGGTCTCCGCGATCGCGATCGCGGCTTCGGCGTCGCCCCCGGCGTCCGCCTGCGCGCGGCGCAGGGCGTCGGCCACCGCCTGCCCCCGATGGCGATAGACCGCCGCGCGGGCCTCACGGGCCGTCATCGCAGGCGAGACCGCCGGAGCCGCCAGCGCGGCTGCGACGAGCCGGTCCCTCGTGGCGTTCGGAAGACGCAGGCGAGCCGACACGGCCCGCAGGACGTCGGCGTCCGTCGGCAGCAGCGCCATCAGGCGGAGGACGGGATCGTCGCTGATCCCGACAGACGTGTTGAAGCGGGCCAGTTCCTCCGCCTCGGGCAGGACCTGCGCCAGAACCCCGGCCTCCTGCATGGCGGCCATGGCCCGACGGGGATCTCCGGCCGCCAGCAGCTTCATCAGTTCCTTCGACACCCGCTCGGCCGACAACCGGCTCATGCCGGCGGCCAGATCGCGGCAGGCGGCCAGCCCCGCTCCGTCGGGCTCGCCATGGCCGTACCAGGCGAAGAAGCGGAAGAAGCGCAGGATGCGCAGAACGTCTTCCCGGATGCGGGTGTGCGGGTCGCCGACGAAGACGATCCGCCCCGCTGCGGCGTCATCCACGCCCTGCCCGGTCGGATCGAAGACCTGACCGTCGCCGTCGGCGTAAAGGGCGTTGAGCCGGAAGTCCCGGCGCGCGGCGTCCTCGGCCCAGTCGTCGGTGAAGGCGACTGTGGCGTTGCGGCCGTCCGTGGTCACGTCTCGGCGCAGGGTGGTGATCTCGAACGGCTGGCGCTCGGCCACCGCCGTCACGGTGCCGTGGGCGATCCCCGTCGGCACGGCCTTCAGTCCCGCCGCCCGGATCGCCGCCTCGGTCTGTTCCGGCTTCAGCGTTGTGGCGATGTCGATGTCATCGATGGGGCGCCCCATCAGGGCGTTGCGGACACAGCCGCCGACGAATCGCGCGCAGCCGACTCCGCCCACCGCCTCCAGCGCGGCGACCACCGACCGCGTCGCCGGCGCCGTCAGCCAGTCCTGTCCGGTCAGCCGGGTCACGCCGCATCCTCGCCGGCCGCCGCACCCCTGTCGGCCTCGTCGCCATAGAGCCGGGCGCACAGGTTCTTCAGGATCCCCGCCGTCGCGCCCCAGATGTAGCGC
This sequence comes from Brevundimonas sediminis, assembly GCF_048799765.1. Taxonomy (NCBI): domain Bacteria; kingdom Pseudomonadati; phylum Pseudomonadota; class Alphaproteobacteria; order Caulobacterales; family Caulobacteraceae; genus Brevundimonas; species Brevundimonas sediminis. The sequence goes on along the minus strand of NZ_JBLYQK010000003.1, from coordinate 169,241 downwards.
TGTTCATAGGGCATGGCCCAGAACCAGCGCCTGGGCTGGCCCTCCAGCTGGTAGGAGTCCCGCTGGTGATTGGCGGGGTCCATGACGAAGTCCCACGGCACCTCGAACACCTCGGCCACCTCGGCGGGCGACGGGGTGGTGGACGGCGTTTCGCGAAGCCAGCCGACCACCGGCGTCACCAGAAAGCCGGTGCCGGTTTCGTAAGGATCGCAAACGCCCAGAACCTCGACCACCGCGGGGTCCAGGGCGACCTCCTCGAAGGCCTCCCGCAGGGCGGCCTCGACCGCGGTTTCGCCCGGGTCCAGCCGCCCGCCCGGAAAGGCGATCTGTCCGGTATGGCTGGCCAGACTGTCCGACCGCCGGGTCATCAGAACAGTCGCTCCGCCTTCGCCCGCGATGATCGGGATCAGCACCGCCGCCGGACGCAGGGTCCGGCCGGTCAGCCGGCTGTCCGGGTTGAGATCAAAGTCCGAACGCGCGGGCGCGGCGTCCGCCGCCCAGTCGGACGGCGGCGTCAGCTTCGTCAGCAGGCGTTCGCGCAGGCTGGCCAGACTCATGCGGCGACCGCTCCAAGGCTGAACCCGGCGCCGTCCGACCGGATCAGCAGCTCCCCGCCGGTCTCCTCCGCCATCTCGACCAGTTCATAGAAGACCGGCCGCGCGATCCGCGCCCACAGGTCCGCGCGCACCCGGATCCGCGGCGCCGGTTCTCCCGTCCCGGGATCAACGTCCACGACGACAGGGAACTCCGCGCCGGCCTCGACCGGGTCCCCGACATCGGTTGTGAAAATCAGCGTCTCCCCCCGGCGCTCGACCGCGACGGCGCGGAACGGGAGATCCTCCACCGTGATCGACAGCTTCTCGCCGGGCGTTACCAGCACATAACCGTCGGCGTCCTTGCGCAGGATGGTCGAGAACAGCCGCACCAGCGCCGGCCGACCGATCGGCGATCCTTCGTGCATCCAGACCCCGTCGCGCCGGATGACGATGTCGATGTCGCCGCAATGGGCGGGGTTCCATAGATGCACCGGCGGCAGACCACGCCCCGGGGCCTGCTGCGCCGCCTGGGCCATGGCGGCCAGTCCTGTTGTCTTGTCGGCGTCGGCCATGGGATCAGACTTAGGGCGTTCGCCCCGGCCTGCAAACCCGCTCAGGCGGGGTGAACCGCTCCGGCCGGCTCGTCCCGCCCCAGCCACAGCACGCGACGTCGATCCACCGGCCCCTGAAGGCGGGCCTCCGGCGCATGGCGGAAGCCGAAGCGCCCGAAATAGGGCGCGTCGCCGACCAGCAGAATGCCGGTCTCGCCCGCATGGTCGACACAGGCCTGCACGAGGTCCGCGCCGAGGCCGCTCCGCCGGCTGTCCGCCGAGACCGTGATCGGGCCGAGGAAAAGCGCCGGCCGGTCGCCGACCGTGATCGACCACAGGCGCACGGCGCCGATGACCCGCCCGTCCTCGCGCGCGACAAAGCCGGCCGCGACGGCTGCATGCTCACGGATACGCTCGGCGGTCTTGGCGAACCGGCCCGGGCCGAAAGCGGCCATGACCAGCGCCTCCACCGACGCGGCGTCGGCGGGGCGTTCGGCGTCGATGCGCACAGGGGTCTGGACGGCGGCGTCGGTCATGAGCGCGCGCACCTAAGGCCCGCGCGGCCGGGAATCAACCGACTTTCGAGAAATCCGGCGCCCGCTTCTGGGTGAAGGCCATGAAGGCCTCCATCGCCTCGGGGCTCGTCATCTGGCTGCCGAAAGCCTCGCCCTCGCGCTGCATCAGATCCCAGATCCGTTCGGCGTCCCGCATCAGCCGCTTGGTCTTGCGGATGGAATTGGGCGCGCGGGCGGCCAGCTTGGCCGCCAGATCGGCGGCCACGGCCTCGACCTGATCGGCCGGAACCGCGCGGTTCGCCAGCCCCCAGGCCAGCGCTGTCCGCCCGTCGATCGGCTCACCCAGGGCGAAGATCTCGAACGCGCGCTGATGACCCAGCAGTTGCGGCAGCAGCATCGACGAGGCCGCTTCAGGGGCCAGCGCCAGATTGATGAACGGCGCCGACAGCAGGGCGTCCTCGGCGACGACGACCATGTCGCAATGCAGCAGCAGGGTCAGGCCGATGCCCACCGCCCGGCCGCGCACCGCCGCCACCACGGGCTTGTCCAGGTCGGCCATCGCCTTCAGGAACCGGAAGACGGCCATGTCGGACGGCTGCCCGGCCTGGGAGCCTATGGCGATGAAGTCGCCGATGTCGTTGCCGGCCGAGAAGCTGTCGCCCTCCCCCCTGAAGACCATGACCCGCACCGCGTCGTCCGTCCGCGCACGCCCGGCGGCCTCGGCCATGGCGGCATACATGGCCTGGGTGATCGCATTCTTCTTGTCGGCCCGGGCCAGGGTGACGGTCAGGACGCCGTCGGCCAGGTCAGTCTTGATATGGTCGGTCATGCCGCCTCCTCCCTTTTTGTGGTTGCGCGCCACCAGTCGACGCCGTCCTCATCGCGCTCGCGGACGACCGCGCCCCGGTGGAGCATATAGTTCAGATGCGCGACGGCCTCGCCCGTCGCCATGCCGCGGACGCCGTCCCCGACGGGCCGGGCGAACAGGGCCGGGAACAGATCCACCGCGCGCTTCGGTTCGCGCAGGCTGCGCTCCAGCCGCTTCAGGGCGACGCGATGCCCGCGGATCAGGGCGTCCAGCCGGGGTTGCACGCCCCGGAAGACCTCCCCGTGCGACGGCAGCACCAGCACATCGTCCGGGAAGACCGTCTTCATCCGCTCCAGCGAGTCCAGCCACTCGCCCAGCGGGTCCGCGTCCGCCTCGGTGGGCCAGACCGAGACGTTCGACGAGATGCGTGGCAGAATCTGGTCCCCGCCGAGCACCAGCCCGTCGACCTCTCGCCAGAGGCAGGCGTGCTCCGGGCTGTGCCCCTCGCCGACCACCACCCGCCAGTCGTGATCGCCGATCCGGATGAGGTCGCCTTCGCGCATTCGCGTATAGGCCGCCGGCAGGGTCGACACCGCCGTGCCGAAACGCCCGAATTCCTTGCGGTAGCGGGCGATCTGCGGCTCGTCCCAGCCGGCGGCGCGATAGAAGACCGCGCCGCTTTCCGGGGCCGTCTGGCCGGTGTCCGCCAGCAACATGCGCGCCATCACATATTCCAGCCGGGTCATCAGCAGCGGTGCGTCGAAGCGCTCGCACAGCCAGCCCGCCAGTCCGATGTGGTCCGGGTGCATATGGGTGCAGATCACGCGGGTGACGGGCTCACCGCCCATCGGCCCGGAAAGCAGCGCCTCCCACTCGTCCTTCGTCCCGGGGATCGCCAGACCGCAGTCGACCACGGCCCAGCCGTCGCCGTCCCGCACCGCGTAGACGTTGATGTGATCCAGCTGCATCGGCATGGCGACGCGCATCCACAGCACATCGGGGGCCACCCGGATCGCCTCGCCCGACGCAGGCGGGGCGGCGAACGGATAGGTCAGGCCGCGCTCCGCGGGCCTCGCCTCTGTCTCCGCCGGGATCACACCGTCCGCCAAGTCCGTCTCCAATCGCAACTCAGCCTAGATAGCCCCAATCGCGCGGACGCGTCCAGTTGGCGGATGCAGGCACGCCTTGACCCGGCCACATCGGCTCTCCAAAGGTGGCGGCGGTTCTCGATCCGGAGTGTTCCCGTGCTTTCCAGAAAATTGCTCGCGCTTGTGGGTGGCGTTTTCGCCATGGCGCTGATGACGTCCCAGCCCGCTTTCGCCCAGACCACCACCACCACCGGCGGCGATCGCTCGGAGTCCGACCGGGCCTCGGGCAACATCAGCGGCGAGCAGGTGCTCCCCGGCCGGATCGGCGGCGGCCGCTCCGAAGCCCGCACGCGGGCCCAGCGCGAGCGGGGCGTGCCGCAGCGCGAACGCGCCGCGCCGCAGCAGACCCCGGAACAGATCATGGCCGCCGCCCAGGCCCAGCTCACCGCCGCCAACGTCTCGTGCGAACTGACCGAAGCCACCAACCCGGGAAAGATCGGCGAGTCGCAGGTCTTTGAAGCGGTCTGCAACAACGCCGAGGGCTACCTTCTGATCGCCTCGACCCCGCCGCAGGCCTTCAGCTGCATCGAACTGGCCGGCACCGCCGCCATCGCCCGCTCGCGCGATCCGAACGCCGACGTCGGCCAACAGTGCGTGATGCCCGGCAACCAGAACGGTCTGGCCGTCATCGGCGGCTGGGCCCGCACCGCCGGCGCCGCCTGCACCATCGACGAAGCCGCCGCGATCGGTAAGAGCGACGACAACAACATGGTCTATGAAGTCGGCTGCGCGAACGCCGACGGCTACTGGCTCGAGAAGACCGCCACGGGCTGGGACCTGAAGGACTGCCTGCAGATCAACGCCATGGGTGGAACCTGCCGCTTCACTACGGTCCAGGAGCAGAACGACAGCCTGAAGGCCAAGCTGTCCGGCACCGACGCCGCCGGCTGTGACGTCACCCAGGTCCGTCTGATGGGCTCGAACGCCAACGGCCGCTTCTTCGAGGTCAAATGCGCCGCCGAAGGCGAGGGCTATGTCGCCCGCATCAACGCCGCCGGTGAAACCCAGCAGATCTACACCTGCGCCGCGGCCGTCCGCATCGGCGGCGGCTGCACCCTGACCCCTGTCGCGGCCGCCCCGGCCGAACAGTAAGACCCGGCGACAGCCGAAAGCAGAACGCCCCGGGGGAGACTCCGGGGCGTTTTTCGTTGGCGCTTCCCTCGCCCCGCGACACGCCTTAGCTTCCCGCCCCATGCGTATCGCCACCTGGAATGTGAACTCGGTCAACGCCCGCCTGCCCACCGTGCTGGCCTGGCTGGAGGCCGCCCGGCCGGACGTCGTCGGCTTCCAGGAAATCAAATGCGTGGACGAGAAATTCCCGCGCGAGGCCTTCGAGAGCCTGGGCTACAACGTCGAGGTCCACGGGCAGAAGACCTACAACGGCGTCGCCCTGCTTTCGAAATACCCGATGTCCGACGTCCGGCGCGGCCTGCCGGGCGACGACCCGTCCGGCGTCGAGGCCGAGGGCGTCCATTCCCGCTACATCGAGGCCCTGATCGAATGCCCGCGCCCGGTTCGGGTCGGGTGTCTCTACCTGCCCAACGGCAACCCGGTTGAGAGCGCGAAATTCGCCTACAAGCTGGGCTGGATGGAGCGGCTGGAGGCCCACGCCCGCACCCTGCTGGCGCAGGAAGAGGCTTTCACCCTGTGCGGCGACTACAACGTCATCCCCACCCCGGACGACGCGAGGGATCCCAAGGCCTGGGTCAATGACGCCCTGTTCCAGCCCGAGAGCCGGGCCGCCTTCCGCGCCCTGCGCTACCTCGGCCTGAGCGAGGCCGGGGAGTTGGGCAAGCAGCCGCCCGGGACCTTCACCTTCTGGGACTACCAGGCCGGGGCCTGGCAGAGAGACCACGGCATCCGCATCGACTTCCACCTGCTGTCGCCGCAGGCGGCGGACCGGTTCCGCGGCGTCGAGACCCAGCGGGACGTCCGCGACATGGACAAGCCGTCCGACCACGTGCCCGTGGTCGTCGAGCTGGAGGACTGATCTTGGGCGAGGCGTTCCGGGTCATCCTGCTGGTGGCGCTGGCCGCGGCGGCTCTGACCACCGGGGCGCTGATCCTCGTCTGGTGGATGGAGCCCACCCGGCGCATGCGCCGGACCCTGCTCAAATCGCTGGGCGTCGCGCCGGAGGCCGAGGCCCTGTCTCCGGCCGAGGGCCGCGCCGCCGGACTTGACTTCGACGGGGGCCAGATCGCCGTGCTGTGGAACCGGGGCGGCTCGGGCCTGGTCTATGCCTTCGAGGAGATCGAGGGCGGGGAGATCATCGTCGACGGCCATGTCGTCGCCCGCGTCCGCCGGGGCGAGACCCGCAAGTCTCTGGACATCCTCGCGCCTGACGCCGAGCACGTGGTCCTGCGACTGATGTTCGCGGACGCCCGGCATCCGGAGTTCGAGCTGGCCCTGTGGGACGCGGCCCTGCCCGTCCAGACCGGCTCACCGGGCGAGGCCCTTCGCCTGGGCCGCCGCTGGCTGTCCCATCTGGAAGCCCTGCTGAAGGGTTAGGCGCCTTCGCCCCCATTGCTGCGCAACGGGGAGGCGACTAGGAAGCCCCCATCCTGTTTTACCGAGTAGCCTGAAGGAGCCCGCCGTGGCCCGCCTGTTCGACGCCGTCATCATCGCGGACTGGACCGCCGCCGAGACGAAGAAGCTCGGCGATCAGTCCGTCTGGATCGGGGTGGCCAAGCGTGACGTCCGCTTCCGCCTCTACACCGAGACCCACAACGTCGCGACGCGGGCCGAGGGCGAGGCCCTGCTGAACAAGCTGATCTCGGAGCACCGCAAACGCGGCGACCGGGTGCTGGTCGGGCTGGACTTCAACTTCGGCTATCCGGCCGGCACGGCCGCACGCCTGAAGCTCGACGGCGCCCCATGGTCGGCGATGTGGAAATTCATCGCGGCCAACGTCGTGGACAAGGCCGACAACACCAACAACCGCTATCAGGTCGCGGCCAAGATGAACCGGCTGATGACCGACGAGGCCTGGCCGTTCTGGGGCGCGCCCGCCAAGCAGGCGCAGCGCTGGCTGACCACGACCAAGCCCCCGGCCGACGCAGGCGCCGACATCCCCGAGTTCCGGGCCACCGAAGACGCGGCCCGCAAGGGCAAGCTGCAGCCCAAGTCGGTCTGGCAGATGCATGGCGCGGGCGCGGTCGGCGGCCAGACCCTGACGGGCATCCCCATGGTCCGCCGTCTGCTGGACGGTCTGGGCGACGCCGGCGCCGTCTGGCCCTTCGGCACCGGCTGGCGCGCGCTGGACACGGCGGACGTGGAGCCCCTGTCGGCGCTGGTGGTCGAGGTGTGGCCGTCGATGTTCGACGCGAAGCCCGAGCCGGGCGAATACAAGGATCAGGCCCAGGTGCGGGTCACCGCCGAAGCCATCGCGAAGATGGATGAGGCCGGTGATCTGGCCAAGGCCTTCGCCCCGCCGAACGATGCGAGCGACGCCCTGATCCGGCAGGTCGAGCAGGAAGAAGGCTGGATCCTGGGGGCCTGACCTTCATGCGCGTGTCGCCGGGGACCGCTATCCCCGGCGCATGTTCCGGATCATCCTGACGGCCCTTCTGTTGCTGACCGCGAGCCCCGCTGTGGCTGACGTGCTGATCATCGCCCATCGGGGCGCCTCGGGCGAACGGCCCGAGCACACCCGTGCGGCCTATGAACTGGCCATCCGGCAGGGCGCGGACGTCATCGAGCCCGATCTGGTCATGACCCGCGACGGGGTGCTGGTAGTGCGGCACGAGAACGAGATCGGGGGCACGACCGATGTGGCCGCCCATCCGGAGTTCGCGGACCGCCGGACCACGAAGACCATCGACGGGTCGACGGTGACCGGCTGGTTCACCGAGGACTTCACCCTTGCCGAGCTGATGACCCTGCGGACGCGGGAGCGGCTGCCGCAGTTGCGCGGCACGGCCTTCGACGGGCAGGAGCCGATCCTGACCTTCGAGCAGGTGCTGGCGATCGCGGCGGAGGCCGGGGTCGGGGTGGCGCCGGAGCTCAAGCATCCGCTGTATTTCGCCGGGATCGGCCTGCCGATGGAGGACGCCTTCGTGGCCGTGCTGGAGCGGCACGGGCTTACGGGAGCCGACGCGCCGGTGCTGGTCCAGTGCTTCGAGGTCGGGCCGCTGGAGCGGTTGAGCCGCCGGATCGACACGCCCCTGCTGCAGCTGATGGCGCGGGGCGGAGGACCGGTCGACCGGCCGGAGCTGACCTATGCGGAGATGGCGACGCCGGAGGGGGCGAGGCGGATCGCGGGCTATGCCCGGTGGATCGGGGCGGACACGGCGCTGATCGAGCCGGAGCCCGGCGCGCCGACGACGCTGATCGCCGACGCCCATGCGGCGGGGCTGAAGGTGGCCGCCTGGACCTTCCGGGCGGAGAACGCCTTCCTGCCGGAGGGGGACCGGATCGGGGGCGAGCCCGCCGGGCATGGGCGGCTGCGGGAGCGGCTGGCGCGGTTCGCGGGCTATGGGCTCGATGCGGCGTTCATGGATCAGCCGCGTTACCGTCCTTCTCCCCTTGGGGGAGAAGGTGGCCCGTCAGGGCCGGATGAGGGGTAAGCCGGAGACGGGCTGGACGACAGTCGGGATGCCCCGACCATCCCCCTCATCCGTCTCGCTCCGCGAGCCACCTTCTCCCCCGGAGGGGAGAAGGAAGACTAGCCGTTGATCTGCCCGAAGTCGGCCACGCGGCCCATGACCGAGCGGACCTGACCCAGCAGCTTCAGACGGTTCTCCCGCTCGGACGCCACCTCCGAGTTGACCATGACCTTCTCGAAGAAGGCGTCGACCGGGGCGCGGAGGCGGGCCAGGGCGGTCATGGCGGCGGCGAAGTCTTCGGTCTCCAGCGCGGCGTCGACGGCGGTCGCGGCGGCGGCGGCGGCGAAGGCAAGCGTGGTCTCCTCGGCGGGCTGGTTCGGCAGGCCGGTCTGGACCATGCCCACCGGAAGCGCGCCCTTCTTCTCCTCGGCCTTGAGGATGTTGGACGCGCGCTTGTAGCCCGCCAGCAGGTTGGCGCCGTCATCGGTGGCGAGGAAGGCGGCCAGCGCCTCCACCCGACGCACGATGCGGACAAGGTCGTCGTCGCCGAGGGCGAAGACAGCGGCCACGAGGTCGTGCCGCTGGCCTTGGTCACGCAAGAGGACGGTCAGGCGGTCGGCGAAGAAGGCGAGAACTTCCGTTTCAACGGACTGCTTGTCGACAGCGCGCTGGATGTTGGCCTGAGCCGCCAGAGCCGCGCTGACAGCGCCTTCTGCGAGGCCGATCCGCACCCCATTTTCCAGCACCAGCCGGATCACCCCCAGCGCCGCGCGGCGCAGGGCGAACGGGTCCTTCGAGCCGGTGGGCTTTTCGTCGATGGCGAAGAAGCCGACGAGGGTGTCGAGCTTGTCGGCCAGCGAGACGGCCACCGTCAGCGGGGCGGTCGGGACCGTGTCCGAGGGGCCTTGCGGCTTGTAGTGGTCGCGGATGGCGTCGGCGACAGCGTCCGGCTGGCCGAAGGCGCGGGCGTAGTAGCCGCCCATGATCCCCTGCAGTTCCGGAAACTCGCCGACCATGCCCGAGGCCAGATCGGCCTTGGCCAGACGGGCGGCCTGTTCGGCCTGATCCGGGTCCGCGCCGACCAGCGGAGCGATCTCACGGGCCAGGGCGGCGATGCGCTCGACGCGCTCGGCCAGCGTTCCGAGTTTCGCGTGGAAGGTCACCCCTTCCAGCTTCTTCAGCCAGGGCTCAAAGCCGACCTTCTGGTCCTCGTCCCAGAAGAAGCGGGCGTCGTTCAGGCGGGCGGAGAGGACGCGGCTGTTGCCGGCGGCCAGGGCCTTGCCGCCGTCCGAGGCCTCGACGTTGGCGACGACGACGAAGTGCGGGGCGAGGCCGTGCTTGGCCGGGTCGCGGACGGCGAAATACTTCTGGTGCACCTTCATCGACAGGCGCACCACCTCGGGCGGCAGGGCGAGGAACTGCGGGTCCATGTCGCCCAGGATCGGGGTCGGCCATTCGGCCAGACCGGCCACCTCGTCCAGCAGGCCGTCATCATCGACCAGAGCCAGCCCCTTGTCGGCGCAGACCTTTTGGGCGGCCTCGAGGATGCGTAGCTTGCGGTCGGCGACGTCCAGCAGGACGTGCTCGCGCTCCAGCTTCTGGCGGTAGTCGGCGAAATCCTTCACGGCGAACGGCTTGCCCGAGCCGAGGAAGCGGTGGCCCTCGGTCAGGTCGCCGCTCTCGATGCCGTCGATCTCGAACGGCACGACCGCGCCGTCAAAGATCGCGATGATCCGCTTCAGCGGACGGATCCAGCGCAGCGTGCCCGAACCCCAGCGCATCGACTTGGGCCAGGGGAAGGTGCGGACGATGGCGTCGACCATGCCCGGGATCAGGGCGGCGGTGGACTGGCCCTTCTGGCTGATGACGGCGAACAGCACGCCGTCGCGCTCGACCAGCTGCTCGCGGGTCAGGCCGGTCTTGCGCAGGAAGCCTTCCAGCGCCTGTTCCGGGGCGCTCGCCTTCGGGCCTTTCAGCTCTTCCTCGCGGTCGGGCGTGGCCGACGGCAGGCCGTCGATGACCAAGGTCAGACGGCGCGGACCGCCCCAGGTGGTCAGGGCCTCATAGCTCAGGCCCGCGGCCTTCAGCCGGTCGGCGACCATGCGCTCAAGGTCGCGCGCCGCGCCCTGCTGCATGCGGGCCGGGATTTCTTCAGAGAAGAGTTCGAGAAGGAGTTGGGGCATCAGGCGGTTTTCCGCTCTTGTTCGACATAAGCGAGGGCGCAGGCCTTACACAGCTCGCGGATGCGGCCGATGTAGCTCTGGCGTTCGGCGACGGCGATGGCGCCGCGGGCGTCCATCAGGTTGAAGAGGTGCGAGGCCTTGAGGACCTGGTCATAGGCCGGGAGGACCAGCGGCTGGCCCTGCGGACCGGTCATGGCGAGCAGGCGCGAGACCTCGGAGACCATGTCCTCGAACCGGCGCTTCAGGCCGTCGACGTCATAGCCGTGGAAGTTCGCTTCCGACTGCTGGCGCTCGTTCTCCAGGAAGACCTCGCCGTAGGTCGTGCCCTCCCTGGTGAACTTCAGGTCGTAGACGTTGTCGACGCCCTGGACGTACATGGCCAGACGCTCCAGCCCGTAGGTCAGCTCGCCCGAGACGACGTCGACCTCGATGCCGCCGACGCCCTGGAAGTAGGTGAACTGGGTCACCTCCATGCCGTCGCACCAAACCTCCCAGCCGAGGCCCCAGGCGCCGACCGTCGGGTTCTCCCAGTCGTCCTCGACGAAGCGGATGTCGTGCAGGCTGGGATCGATGCCGATGGCGCGCAGCGAGCCGAGGTAGAGCTCCTGAAGATTGTCCGGGTTCGGCTTCAGAAGGACCTGATACTGATAATAATGCTGGAGCCGGTTGGGATTTTCCCCATAGCGGCCGTCGCCCGGACGGCGGCTGGGCTGGACGTAGGCGGCCTTCCACGGCCGGGGCCCCAGCGCGCGCAGAACGGTGGCCGGGTGCAGGGTGCCCGCGCCGACCTCGATGTCATAGGGCTGAAGGATCGCGCAGCCCTGATCGCCCCAGTATTTGTGGAGCGTCAGGATGAGGTCCTGGAAGGCGAGCGGTTCGGTCGTCACGGCAGCATTTTCATCCGGGGAAGAAGGCCGCGGACCCTAGACGGTGAGGCCACGGTGGGAAAGCCCTGAGGCGTTGCAGTCCTCCCCTTCCCCTCGATGGGGAAGGGGTCGGGGGATGGGGTGAGGGCTGGATCGGACCGGAGGTGGCGCGGGAGGCGACGGCGCCTTTCGGGGCCGTTCTGACGCGACCTGCCGCCACCCCCACCCAACCCTCCCCCATCGAGGGGGAGGGCTTTTGAGGGGAAGGGGAGTCTTAAGGCTGGGGCTGTAGAACTCACCTCATGAAGCAGATCGACCAGATGCGCCGGCGGGCCGCGCGGTATCTCGATGTGGACGCGGTGCAGATCGCCCCGGCAAAGGGTGTGTTCTCGCTGAGCTTCGACGACATTCCGGCGACGGCCTGGACCGAGGCGGGGCCGATCCTGGCCGAGCACGGGATCCGGGCGACCTACTATGTCTGCGGCGGGCTGGCCGGCGGGCGGAACATGGACCGGGACCAGTTCCAGGTCCGGCACCTGCAGGAACTGCACGCGGCCGGGCACGAGGTCGGCTGCCACACCTTCGGCCACACCAGCGTGCTGAGGATGGACGCGGAGGCGCTGAAGCTGAGCCTGGACGCCAATGCGGCCTGGGTGAGCGAGCGGCTGGGCGGATATGAGATGACCACCTTCGCCTATCCGTTCGGGGACGCGACCCTGTCGGCCAAGCGGTATGTGCGCGGACGGTTCGACCTGGGGCGCGGGGTCCGCGACGGGGTCAATGCGGGGCGCGAGGACCGGGGGCTGCTCAAGTCCATCGGGCTGGAGAGCCGTCGCCTGCCCCACTACGACCTCGAGGGCCTGATGGCCGAGGCGGCGGCGTCGAACGGCTGGCTGACCGCCTACGCCCACGACGTCTCGGACGACCCGACCGACTATGGCTGCACCCCCGACGATCTGGACCGGGTGATCCGGCTGGCCAAGGCGGCGGGACTGGAGGTCCGTCCTGTCGGCGAGGCCTGGCGCGAATTTATATCCGGGTAAAAATCTGCGAGACGGTGCAAAATACCGTCCAGACCGTCCAGATCGTCTATCCCCCGAAGCGCTGCAGACTTCAGGCTAGCACGCTGATGCGTCGGATTTGGACGCAGGCGCGACGCTTGTCACCCGCGGAAGCCGGCGTTCAGGCCGCCTCGGCCAGCTGCGCCTTGCGCGCATCCGCCCATTTGATGAGGGCGGCCCGGGGCCAGGCGACGATCCAGGAGCGGGCGGTGTATTCGCCCTTCTCGATCAGGGCGGCGCGGGTGGGCGACGACGTGGCGGCGCGTTGGGTGTGAATCTCGCCCGGCCCCTGATGGATCATAAAGGCGCCGTGTTTCAGCGGGTTCACGCGGAGATAGGCGAGGCGCGGACTGATCTGTTCGAGCGGCGGATCATAGAACCACGAAGAACCGAGCATGCCCGCCATCTCGGGGCGGCGCTTGAGGATTTCGGCGGCGGTGGCCCAGGCGCGGTCCCAGCCGGCCTCGTTGAAGTCCGACAGTTCGCGGCTTTCGGTATGGACCTCCAGCCAGGGCTTCCACGACTGGGCGGCGGCATACGCCGGGATCACCGACCAGCCCCATCCCTCGCGGGCGTGGCGCAGGATCTGGCCCGGCCCCATGGGCGAGGACAGGTCGATCATCTGGGTGCAGGCGCCGGGCACGCTGAGAACCAGCGAGATACGCACATCCTTGGCCCAGAAGTCGCGGTCGTAGGGATTGGCGCCCTCGGTGAGGAAGGCCGCCAGACGGTCGATCCACTGGGGGTAGAGCTCCAGCGACGCCTCGGGCAGATCGGCGGCAGGGACGCGAGCCGGCATCTCCAGCGCCCAGATGGCAACCAGCGCCCGACGGTGGTCGTCGGTCAGGGCCGCGCCGAAGGCGGCCTGCAGGGCCTCCTCGGCGCGATGGCCGGGCTGGTCGAAATCCCAATGGGGCGCGGAGGCGGCGGCGGCCTCCGCAGCGGCGGACTTGAGCGCGTGAAGGCGGGCGCGGTCCTCTGACGGGACCCTGTCCAGAACGGCCTCGAACGCGGCGATGTGAGCGGGCGTGAGCGTTTCCATGCCCGCATCCTGCACCACCACCGGTTTGCCGACGGTTAAGCGGGCACAAGAAAGGGCGGGAGCCGAAACTCCCGCCCTTCATCCGTCGCCGGACCGGATCAGTTCGGCGTCGGGGTCGGCGCCGGGTTGGCCGGGTCTTCCTGACTGTCGACCTGACCGTCGGTCGGGTTCTCAACCGGGGGCGAGGCGACCGTGGTGGTCGTCGCGGCCGGCTGGCCGTTCGGGGCGGTGGCGCCCGGCTCGGCCGGAGCGGTGGTCTCGGTCACCGCCTCGGCGGCCGGAGCGGCGGCCTCTTCAGCGGGAGCCATCGGCTCTTCATCGCCCATGGCGGCCTGCGACGTGGCCGGGTTCAGGACCTGGTCGATCACGAAGACCGCGCCGTTCGAGGCGTCGAGGTCGGCCTGGGTCACGGTGGCGGCGTCAACCTTGATGCTGTCGCCGGTGCCGTCGAGCATGACCTGGCTGTTGTTGGCCGCGGTCTGGACGCCGCCGCGGGCGCCGGAGATCATGCCCTCCTCAACGTCCGAGACGATCACGTGATACAGCAGCAGGGTCCGCAGCTCCTGGGCATTGGCCGGATCGAGCAAACGGGTGCGATCCGCCTCCGGAAGGGCCGCGAAGGCCGCATCGGTCGGCGCGAAAATGGTGATGGCCGGGCGGCTGGCCAGGGTTTCGGTCAGCTGGGCCTGATCCAGGGCGGTCAGCAGGGTCGAGAACTCGCCCTTCGCGCGCAGCACCTCGATCACATTGCCGGCTTCGGACTCGGACGAAGCGGTCGGCGTCGCGGCGGCGGGCGCCGGGGTCTGGGCCGGTTGGGCCTCTTGGGCGAAGGCCGGCGTGGCCAGCAGGGCGGTCGCGGCGGCGGCGGTCAGAAGTTTCGTGCGAAGCATGACAGTATCCCTTTCAGTGAAACATAGACGACCGCCAGGGGAGTGAGGGCGGACGTCAGTACGCTGGACTGCAGCGTTCAAGACCCGAGAACGGCCTTGAGTTCCATATAGGGTTGAAGATCACACTGTTCACCCGAATGGCGAAGGTCATCTCGGGGCGATGTTCCGGCGATTGACCCATTACCGGCGCCATACGGTCAAAAAGCGGATTTCATGAGGAAATCAGGACAATACTGTCGGCTGTACCCACCAGTGCGGCCGGGATACTGAAAGCGCGCGCGCGGCCCCGGCGGCGGCGGAGGCCGTCGCGAACAGGGCGAAGACGGTCGCCCCGGAACCGGACATGCGCGCCAGACGCACCTCGGGCAGGGCCGCCGCGGCCTCGAGCGCTTCGCCGATGACCGGCTGTAGCGCCACCGCGGGGGGCTGGAGATCGTTCCGCCGCGCCGCCAGCCAGTCCAGCAAGACGGGCAGGCTCCAGTCCGCGGGCGGCGAGGGTTCATCCGCCGTCGCCGGCGGTCCGGCGTCATAGCCGCGATAGACCGCGCCGGTCGGCGACGGGACGCCGGGATTGATCAGGACAGCCGGCAGGCCGGGCAGGCGTGGCTCGAAGGCCAGGCGGTCCCCTCGCCCGCCGGCCCAGGCGGCGCGGGCGTGAAGACACATGGGTCCGTCCGCCCCGATCCGCGCCGCAACCTCTGCCAGCGCCGCGTCGTCCAGGGACAGGTTGAGGGCGTCCCGCGCCAGCTTCAGCGCCGCGCCGGCGTCGGAGGACCCGCCCCCCAGTCCGGCCGCGATGGGCAGCCGCTTGTCCAGGGTGAAGGCCAGGCCGGGCTCCGGAAGGCCCACGCAGTCAGCGAGGGCGCGGACAGCCCGCAGAACCAGATTGTCCCCCTCCCCGTCCAGTCCATGACCGAAGGGGCCGGTGACGGTCAGGGACAGCCGGTCCGACGGCGTCACGCTGAGCCGATCCCCGACCTCTGCGAAGGCGACGAGGCTGGACAGGGGGTGATAGCCGTCCCGGTCGAGCGGTCCGACATGCAGGAACAGGTTGACCTTGGCGGGAGCGAGCGCCGCGGGGACCGTCATGGATCAGGGCTGGCTGCCGGCGACAGCGTCCGGTTGGGGCAGGCCGGAGGCGAGCTTCTGCTCGATCTCGGCGCGCTGGTCGGCGTCCGGGTCCAGGGTGAGCACCCGGTTCCACTGCCACTGGGCCTCACGGCGGCGGCCGACCTGCCAGTAGGCGTCGCCGAGGTGATCGTTGATCTCGGGATTGGCCGGCTCCTTTGCGACCGCGTCCTCCAGGGTGCTGACGGCCGTCTCGTACTGCCCCTGACGATACTGGGCCCAGCCGAGGGAATCCCGGATGTTGCCGTTTTCCGGATCGGCGGCGTGGGCGCGGGCGATCATTTCGGCGCCCTGTTCGACGCGCCGTCCGCTGTCGACCCACAGATAGCCGAGGTGGTTCAGCAGCATCGGATTTTCCGGATAGGCCTGAAGGGCGGCCCAGAGCTCGCCTTCGGCCTCATCGATCCGCCCCATGGCCTCCAGCGCCGCGCCGCGCAGGAACCGTACATCGGCGGTCTGGTCAGCCGTATTGACCTCCGGCCGGTTGAGCACCGCGAGGGCTTCGTCGTTCCGCCCCATGCCGAGCAGATGACCGGCGTAGGCCAGGGTGATGCGGGTCTGGTCCGGCGACGCCGCGGTCGCCCGGGCGAAGGCCGCCAGGGCCGCCTCGGGATCGGTCTCCTGGTAGCCGAGCCCCAGATTGTACTGCGCGCCCGCATAGATGATGGCGTTCGACCGGCCGACGCGGGCGAAGGCCCGGCGCGCCGGCTCGGCTTGCTCGTCGGCGGCCAGGGCCAGCCCGAGACGCAGGGCGGTCATGTCCGAGGGCTTCAGGGTTTCAGCCAGACGCAGAACGATGGCGGCCAGCTTGTGGTCCTGCCGCTCGCTGGCCATGAGGGAGGCGAAGTCGAGCGCCTCGGCGATGCCGTCGGCCGGGGTGGGGGCGGAGGGCGGGCGGCTGCGGCCGGCCAGCCGCTGCAGGCCGTCCAGGGCCGCCGGATCCGGCGAAAGCCCGGTCAGGGACGCCCGGTACTGGGCGAAGGCCTCGTCCCGCTTTCCCCGACGCTCGAGGAACTCGCCGTATTCGACGCTGAACAGACGGGCGCCGTTGGGAAGGGCGATCAGCGCGCGGTACTCGGCGTCGGCCTCGTCATATCGACGGCGCGCCTCCAGAAGCTGGGCGCGCTGCAGTCGCAGGATCAGGCCGGAAGGGTCCTGCGCGGCGCTCTCCACCGGCCGCAGGGCGGTCTCCCAGTCTCCGGCCGCGGCGGCGAGGGAGGGGGTGATGAACTGACCGATGATGGTGAAGGGCTGACCCAGCGGCTGGCCGGACAGGGCCGCATAGCCCTGACGCGCCTGCCCGCGCTCCACCGACCGGATCACCGAAACCAGTCGCCCCGCCTCGGCCAGTTCGGGCACGCTCTCCACCGTCGGGGTGAGACGCACCACGGTGTCGAGATCGCCGTTGAACAGGCTGGTGAGGAAGGTCTCGCGCCAGAGGAGCGGCTGCTCCGGAGTCAGGGTCTGGCTTTCCGACAGAAGGCGCGCGGCTTCGGCGCCGTCGCCGCGGAAACTGGCGATCCGGCCCGACAGGTACAGGCCGTAGGCGGACTGCCCCTGTTCGTCGACCGGCACAGGCGCCCAGATCTCGGGAATGGGGGGCGCGGCCGGTTCGGCCTCGGCGGCGGGCTCCCCGGCGACGGGGGCCTCTGCGACGGGGGCCTCGGCCGGAACCGGATCCGCCGCATCCTCCGCAGCGGGGACAGGCGTGGCGGGCGGGACGTCCTGGGCGGCCGCAGGGCCCGCAAACGCCAGCAGGGCGCAACCGGTGAGAAGGACACGGAGGGAGGAAGAACGCATCCGGCGACCCTTCCCGCTTTATGAGGCGACGACAAGGCCCCTCGCCTGCCGGGCGGCGAATTTAGGGGCGGCCGCCCCGCTTCGACGGGATCGAAGACCGGCGACCGCCCCGTGTGACCTGCGCGGGCCTACATGTTCGGATAGTTGGGGCCGCCGCCGCCTTCGGGCGTGGTCCAGACGATGTTCTGCGACGGGTCCTTGATGTCGCAGGTTTTGCAGTGGACGCAGTTCTGGGCGTTGATCTGGAAGCGCGGATTGGACTTGCCGTCCTCGTCGTAGAGGACTTCGTAGACGCCCGCCGGGCAGTACAGGCGCGCCGGCTCGCCGAACTTCGGCAGGTTCACCCGGATCGGCACGGTCGGGTCCAGCAGCTTCAGGTGAGCCGGCTGGTCCTCGGCGTGGTTGGTGTTCGAGATAAAGACCGACGACAGCTTGTCGAACGACAGCTTCCCGTCCGGCTTGGGATAGGCGATCGGCTTGTGCTTCGCGGCCGGCTCGGTCGAGGCGGCGTCGGTCTTGCCGTGCTTCATCGTGCCGAACAGGGAAAAGCCGCCGAACAGGGTCTGGAACCACATGTCGAACAGGCCCAGCGCCCCGCCCAGAGAGGTGCCGACTTTGGACAGCAGGGGCTTGGCGTTCCGGACGAGCTTCAGCTCCTTGTAGACCCAGCTCTTTTCATAGGCGGCCTGGTACTCGACCAGTTCATCGCCCGAGCGGCCGGCCATGACGGCGTCATAGGCGGCGTCGGCGGCCAGCATGCCGGTCTTCATGGCGTTGTGGCTGCCCTTGATGCGGGGCACGTTCACGAAGCCCGCCGAACAGCCGATCAGGGCGCCGCCCGGGAAGGCCAGCTTCGGCACCGACTGGAAGCCGCCCTCGGTGATGGCGCGAGCGCCGTAGGAGACGCGCGTGCCGCCCTCCAGATGCCTGGCGATCGACGGGTGGTGCTTGAAACGCTGGAACTCGTCGAAGGGCGAGAGGTGCGGGTTCTTGTAGTTCAGATGAACCACATAGCCGACGGTCACGTAGCGATCGCCGAAATGATACAGGAAGCTGCCGCCGCCGGTGAACTCGTCGAGCGGCCAGCCGGTCGAGTGCTGGGCCAGGCCGGGCTGGTGGTTTTCGGCCGGAATCTGCCACAGCTCCTTGACGCCGATGCCGAATTTCTGGGGCTCGGCGGCATCGCACAGGTTGTGGCGGGCCATGATGGTCTTGGCCAGCGAGCCGCGCACGCCCTCGGCGATGAAGACATATTTGCCGTGCAGTTCGATGCCCGGCTGGAACTCGCCGGTCGGCTTGCCCTCGCGGTCGATGCCGAAGACGCCGGCGACGACGCCCTTCACGCGCCCGGTCGGCTCGTCCCAGACGACATGACTGGCGGCCATGCCCGGATAGACCTCGACGCCCATGGCCTCGGCCTGCTCGCCCAGCCAGCGGGCGACATTGCCCAGGGAGGCGATGTAGCAGCCGTGATTGTGCATCAGCGGCGGGAAGGCGAACATCGGCAGGGGGATGTCGGCCTGCGGCCCGAGCAGCAGGAAGCGATCCTTCGTCACCGGAGTCTCGAGCGGCGCGCCGCGTTCCTTCCAGTCGGGGAACAGCTCGTTCAGCGCCTTCGGATCGATGACCGCGCCGGACAGGATGTGGCCGCCGATCTCGGCCGACTTCTCCAACACGGCGACGGA
Organism: Brevundimonas sediminis; assembly: GCF_048799765.1. Lineage (NCBI taxonomy): Bacteria > Pseudomonadati > Pseudomonadota > Alphaproteobacteria > Caulobacterales > Caulobacteraceae > Brevundimonas > Brevundimonas sediminis. The sequence goes on along the minus strand of NZ_JBLYQK010000003.1, from coordinate 150,484 downwards.
AATGTCCTTGCCGTCCTTCTCCGCGCGCTGCTTGAGGCGGATGGCGGCGGAGAGGCCGGCCGGGCCGCCGCCGACGATGACGACGTCATACTCCATGACCTCGCGCTCGACGCCCGCCAGCGCCTCGGCCGGCGGCAGCTTGTCGATGACCGCTTCCTGCCAGGCGTTCTTCGCGCCGCCCTCGATCGCTTCCTCGGCCATGCCCGATTGTCCTCGTTATTCGTGGTGTCTTCCCTGTCCCGCTTATCGGAAGGTGACGCGGGGGCGGTCAAGGACTATCCCTGTACCGACTGACATGAACGCCCCAGCCCTCGATACCGCTGCAGCCGAAAGCCTGCTCGCCTTCTGGCGGGACGCGGGCGTCGACGCCTGCTTCGAGGACTCCCCGGTCGACCGCACCCACGTCGCGCCGCCTCCGGCGGTGAAGGCCGTGGCCAAGGCGACCGCCTCGGTGGTCGCCCTGCCCGTGACCGGCGACGCCGTCGCCGAGGCGCGACGGCTGGCCGCGGGCGCCGATACGCCGGCGGCGCTGGCCGAGGCCGTCGCGGCCTTTACCGGCTGTCCGCTGCGGGACATGGGCGCCCGGCAGGCCGTCTTCTCGCGCGGCCCCGCCGACGCGCCGCTGCTGATCATCGGCGAGGGACCGGGCGCCGAGGAGGACGAGCAGGGCCTGCCGTTCGTGGGCAAGGCCGGAAAGCTGCTGGACCGGATGCTGGCCGAGGCCGGACTGGCGGACCGGGCCTTCATCACCAACACCGTCTTCTGGCGGCCGCCGGGCAACCGGACGCCGAGCCCCGCGGAACAGGCCGCCTGCGCGCCCTTCGTGGAGCGGGCCTTCTTCCTGTTGAAGCCGAAGGCGGTTCTGCTGCTGGGGGCGGCGGCGGCGAAATCGGTGCTGTCGACCGATGAAGGCATCATGCGACTGCGCGGGCACTGGAAGGACTGGCGGCTGGCGGAAGGCAATGTGTCGGCGCCCGTGCTGGCCACCTTCCACCCGGCCTTCCTGCTGCGGACGCCGATGGCCAAGAAGGCCGCTTGGGCGGACATGCTGTCGGTCGCGGCCCGACTGGACCCGCCCGCCGGCTGAACGGCGTTAACCTCCCCGACGCAAAAGCGCCCCAAAAATCCGGGAAACTTGACACGGGTCGAGGGCTTGGCGCCTTTCTGGCCTGACGACCGAACGAATAGCGAGATGTCGACCGAAACGAGACGGTCAGGCGTCCGCTCCAAGGGGGGCCGCCTCAGTGCCTGTTTCATTCCGCCGCGCCTTCCTGGCGCCGACGCTGGCGATTGCCCTGACCGCTTTCGGCGGTCTGGCCCACGCCTCTGACGACGACCGCCGCGCGCCGTCCGCGCTGAGCGCCGCCGACCGCCTGAGCTACACCACCGCCTTCGACGCCCTGCGGCGCGGCGACCTGGACGCGGCCCGCGCCTCGGCCCGCGCCGCCCAGGATCACGTCCTGCTGGGACAGGTCGAATTCGAACGGCTGTTCCACCCCGATTATTCGGCCACCTATGAAGAGCTGGCGGCGTGGCTGGAGGAGTATTACGACCTGCCCTGCGCCGACCGGGCCTACAATCTGGCCATGCGCCGTCGTCCGGATGATGCGCCGGAGCCGCGTCGGCCGGGCCGGTTCTCGAACCGCAGCTGGGCCGCGGCCTCGGCCGCCGGGCAGAACACCGAGGGCGATCCGATGAAGGCCGCCCGGGTCGCCCTGAACCGGGACGATCTGGCCGGCGCCGTGGTGATCGGCCAGGAGATCGGCGACTGGTGGAGCGTCGCCCTGGCACAGTACCGCCTCGGGGAGTTCGGCGCCGCGACCACGGCCTTCGAGAAGGTGCTGGACGATCCGACCGAGGACAGCTGGGTGCGCGCCGGCGCGGCCTTCTGGGCCGCCCGCTCCGCCGCCCGGTCGAGCCAGCAGGATCGGGTCCAGCCGCTGCTGCGGCGGTCCGCCGCCTGGCCCGCCACCTTCTATGGTCAGATCGCCCTGCGCCAGCTCGGCGAGGACATGACCATCGAGAACCTCGGCCCCCGCCCTTATGAGGCGGCCCCGGCCCTGCAGCGCGCGCTGTATGTGCCGGAGGAGCCGATCGGGGTCGACGCCGCCGAGCTGGAAGAGTTCATCCGCGCCGAGCCGCGCGCCCGGCGCACGGTGGCCTTCTTCGAGATCGGACGCCGGACGGACGCCCGGGACGAACTTCGCACCGGCATGCGTTCGGCGGTCGGCGACCGGGCCCGTGAACTCTGGGCCGCGCTGGGCCGCGCGCTCGGCCCGCGGGTGACCGGGTCGGACTCCGACGCCCGGCGGGTCGACGCCAACAACTACGCCCAGCCGGTGATCGAACCCGAGGGCGGCTTCACCATCGAGCGCTCGCTGGTCTACGCCATCGCCCGCAAGGAAACCGGCTTCAACGCCCGGGCGCGTTCGGGAGCCGGCGCCTATGGTCTGATGCAGGTGATGCCGGGGACGGCGGCCGAGCTGTCGGGCGACCGAGGCTTCGTCAGCACGCCGGAGCGTCTGTACGATCCGTCCGTGAACGCCCGGATGGGGCAGGCCTATGTGAACCGGGTTCTGGCCCGGCCGGAGATCAACGGCGACCTGCTGCGCGTGGCGGCGTCCTACAACGCCGGACCGGGCCCGATGATGGCGGCCGTGCGCAAGCTGGGCCCGGATGCTGATCCGTTGCTGCTGATCGAGACGATCGATGTGCCGCAGGCCCGGGACTATGTGGAGAAGGTGGTCGCCGCCTACTGGATCTATCAGCGCATGAACGGGCGACCGTTGAACACCCTGGACGCCGTGGCGTCGGGCGCGCCGCTTGTGCCGCTGAGCCTGGACTTCGTGCCGCCGCCTCCGGAACCGGTCCAGCCGGTCGAGGTGGCCGCGGTGCTGACGACGGGCGGCTAGAGCCCCGCCAGAAGCATGGCCGGCAGGCAGCAGGCCACGACGATCAGCAGGCCGTAAACCAGCAGGCTGGGGCGGCGGGCGACGGGTTGGGGCGCTTGCATCGACATGACGGACCTCGAACGCTTCTGCGTTCCTTCGGCTCCCATGAATATCGCCGTTGTCTTAAGGCGGCGTTGGAGTGTGGGGTTAACGCAACGCTGACTCTGACCACGCGAGGAAGTCGGGCTGGGCCAGCAGGGCCTCGCAATAGGCCTGCGCGGTCCCGTCATCGCCAAAGTCGGACAGATCGACCTGGTAGTGGCGGAAGCGCGTGGCGACCGGGGTGAAGAAGGCGTCCGGCACGGACCACTCGCCGAACAGCCAGGGGCCAGCCGCGCCGAAGCGGCCGCGCATTTCGCGGAACAGGGCGACCAGACGACGGATGTCGCGCTCCACGCCCTCTCCGGCCGGCAGGGGCGAACGGTCAGGGCCGACCATGGTGTGATCCGGCCCCATGCCGCAGTGGGTGCGCAGGGCCATGAAGCCGCCGTGCATCTCGCACGCCGCCGCGCGGGCCAGCCAACGGGCATGGGGATCGGCGGGCCAGAGCCGGACATCCGGATAACGCTCGGCGCACCAGACGGAGATGGCCATGGAGTCCCAGATGGTCTCGCCGTCGACCTTGAGCAGGGGCACGAGGCGGGAGGGCGAGATGCGCTCCAGCTCGGCCTGACCGGCGTGCGAGTAGATGTCGATCTCGGTGGTGGTGAAGTTCGCGCCGCAGCGTTTGAGCACCAGCCACGGGCGCAGGGACCAGGTCGAGTACAGGCGCGGCCCGATGATCAGTTCCATTTGAAATCCCTCCCGGTTCCGGGTCGGTCATAGGCCGTTCCGCGCCCCTTCGCGACCGAGTTTGATCGCCCGAAACACAAGCGGCGCTTGACTCCGGGGCCCCATCACCCGACACGGCGCGTCCATGATCACGCGCTATTCCCGCCCCGACGCCGTCGCCATCTGGTCGCAAGAGACCAAGTACAGGATCTGGTTCGAGATCGAGGCGCACGCCGCCACGAAGATGGCCGAGCTGGGGGTGATCCCGACCGACGCCGCCGAGGCCATCTGGGCCAAGGGCAAGGACGCCGTCTTCGACGCCGACCGGATCGACGAGATCGAGCGCACCACCAAGCACGACGTCATCGCCTTCCTGACGCATGTGGCCGAGATCGTCGGCGAGGAAGCCCGCTTCCTGCACCAGGGCATGACCTCGTCGGACGTGCTGGACACCTGTTTCGCGGTGCAGCTGGCCCGCTCGGCGGACCTGCTGATCGGCGGCGTGGATCGCGTGCTGGCCGCGCTGGAGACCCGCGCCAAGGAGCACAAATTCACCCCGCAGGTCGGCCGCAGCCACGGCATTCACGCCGAGCCGATCACCTTCGGCCTGAAGCTGGCCGGCTATCACGCCGAGTTCCAGCGGGCGAAGCGCCGCCTGATCACGGCCAGGGAAGAGATCGCCACCTGCGCCATCTCGGGCGCCGTGGGCACCTTCGCCAACGTCGATCCGGCCGTTGAACAGTATGTCGCCGACCAGATGGGCCTGCAGGTCGAGCCGGTCTCGACCCAGGTGATCCCGCGCGACCGCCACGCCGCCTTCTTCGCGGCGCTGGGCGTCGTCGCCAGTTCCATCGAGCGTCTGGCGACCGAGGTCCGCCACCTGCAGCGCACGGAAGTGCTGGAGGCCGAGGAGTTCTTCGACAAGGGCCAGAAGGGCTCGTCGGCGATGCCGCACAAGCGCAACCCGATCCTGACCGAGAACCTGACGGGTCTGGCCCGTCTGGTCCGCTCTTCGGTGGTTCCGGCGATGGAGAACGTCGCCCTCTGGCACGAGCGCGACATCAGCCACTCGTCGGTCGAGCGCGGCATCGGCCCGGATGCGACCATCCACCTGGACTTCGCCCTGCATCGTCTGGCGGGCGTGGTCGAGCGGATGAACATCTATCCGGAGAACATGCAGAAGAACATCGACCTGCTGGGCGGTCTGGTGCACTCGCAGCGGGTGATGCTGGCCCTGACTCAGGCGGGGGTGAGCCGCGAGGACGCCTATGCCGCCGTGCAGGAGAACGCCATGAAGGTGTGGCGCGGCGAGGGGCGCTTCCTGGACTTCCTGAAGGCCGACGCCCGCGTCACCCTGCCGGAGGCCCAGCTGGAGGCCCTGTTCGACCTCGGCTACCACACCAAGCACGTGAACACGGTGTTCGCCCGGGTGTTCGGCGACGCCTGATGCTGAAGCGGGCGTTCGATCCCGTCGTGGACGCGAACACCCGCCTGCTCATCCTCGGCAGCCTGCCCGGCGACGCCTCGCTGAAGGCCGGGCAGTACTACGGCCATCCGCGCAACGCCTTCTGGCCGCTGGTCGGCGGGGTGATCGACCGTCCGGACCTGAAGGCGCAGCCCTATGAGGCGCGGCTGGATCTCCTGCGTGCGCACGGGATCGGGCTGTGGGACGTGATCGCCGAGGCGACGCGGGTCGGCAGCCTGGACACCGCCATCCGCATGCCGACCCATGCGGACCTCAAGACCCTGATCGCCGCCCTGCCCCGACTGCGCGCCGTCGCCTTCAACGGCGGCAAGGCGGCGAAGGAGGGCGAGCAGGTGCTGGGGCCGCCGGACGGGCGGATCGCCCGCCTGACCCTGCCGTCCAGCAGTCCCGCCCTGGCGAAACCGCTTGCGTGGAAGGCGGAACACTGGGTCAAGTTGGCGCCCTACGTCGCCTCCCCGACCGAGACCGCATGATCCTGACCCTCTCCTGCCCCGACCGGCACGGCATCGTGGCCGCCGTCTCGGCCTTCCTGTTCCAGCGCGACGCCAACATCTCGGACGCCCAGCAGTTCGGCGATCCTTCGACCGGGACCTTCTTCATGCGGGTGGTGTTCGAGCCCGCCGGCGGGGACGGCATCGACGCCCTGCGCGCGGCCTTCGCCGAACCGGCGGCGCGGTTCGGGATGGACTGGACCCTGCGCGGCCCCGAACCGCGGCGGGTGATGATCCTGACCTCGAAATTCGATCACTGTCTGGCGGACCTGCTGTACCGCTGGCGGGCCGAGGAGCTGCCGATGACGATCACCGGCATCGTGTCGAACCACCCGCGCGACCAGATCGGCCATGTCGATCTGGGGGACCTGCCCTTCCACCACCTGCCGGTCCACGCGGCGGACAAGGCGGGGCAGGAGGCGGAGCTGCTGCGGCTGATCGAGGAGACCGGAACGGAGCTGGTCGTGCTGGCCCGCTACATGCAGATCCTGTCGGACGATCTGGCGGGGCGGCTGGAGGGCCGGTGCATCAACATCCACCACTCCTTCCTGCCCGGCTTCAAGGGCGCGAAGCCCTATCATCAGGCGCATGCGCGCGGGGTGAAGGTGATCGGGGCGACCGCCCACTATGTCACCGCCGATCTGGATGAGGGCCCGATCATCGAGCAGGACGTCGAGCCCATCAGCCACCGGGACGCGCCGGAGGACCTGATCCGCAAGGGCCGCGATATCGAACGGCGGGTGCTGGCCCGGGCCGTGGCCCATCATCTGCAGGACCGGGTGCTGCTGAACGGCTCGAAGACCGTGGTCTTCGCCGACTGACGGACAGGAAAAAGGGCCGCCCCGGCGACGGAGCGGCCCCTGATTCTGTTCGGCGTCCGGGCGGCTTATTCGCCGTTGCGGATCTGCTCGCGGGCGACCGAGGACAGCTCGTCCATCTTGCGGCGGATTTCGCCCTCCGAGACCACCAGGCCCGAACCCTCGAAGTCCTGGGCGACCTTGCGGAACACGTCCTCATCGCCCGGCTGTTCGAAATCGGCGCGCACGACGGCGGCGGCGTACTGGTCGGCGCTTTCCGCGCTCAGGCCCATCTTCTCGGCGGCCCACAGACCCAGCAGCTTGTTGCGCCGGGCGTTCGCCTTGAACTCCTGCTCCTCATCGAGGGCGAACTTGGCTTCGAAGCCCTTTTCGCGATCGTCAAAGGTGGTCATGGGCGTCTGCAGGCTCCTCAAACGACCGGGTGGTGGCCGCGTCGCGCTGCTCTAGGCCGCGCGCGGGGCGAAGGCAACCGGAACCGGCGGGTTGCGGCGGCTTGTCCCCGTCGCCGTGACGCCGCTGCGCCGTTTGTATCACGGGGCGGGTTCCGCTATGGAGGCCGCGACGATTTACCCGCACGCCCGATTCCGGATCGCGCTGACCAGACCTACGCGCTGGCCGCGCGTTTTTTGTTTCCGGCGCGCCCCGCCTGGACGAAGACCGATGAACGTCAAGCGCAAGAAGCTCTACGAGGGCAAGGCCAAGATCCTGTACGAAGGACCCGAGCCCGGCACCCTGATCCAGTACTTCAAGGACGACGCCACCGCCTTCAACGGCGAGAAGAAGGCCCAACTCGAGGGCAAGGGCGTCATCAACAACCAGATCAGCGAATTCATCATGTCGCGCCTGAACGGCATCGGCGTGACGAACCACTTCATCAAGCGCCTGAACCTGCGCGAGCAGCTGATCCGCGAAGTCGAGATCATTCCGCTGGAAGTCGTCTGCCGCAACGTGGTGGCCGGCTCGATGAGCAAGCGCCTCGGCATCGAGGAGGGCACGCCCCTGCCCCGGTCGATCATCGAGTTCTACCTGAAGAAGGACGAGCTCAACGATCCGATGGTGACGGAAGAGCACATCACCGCCTTCAACTGGGCCTCGACCCAGGAGCTGGACGACATCCTGGCCATGACCGTGCGCGTGAACGACTATCTGTCGGGCATGTTCGGCGCCGTCGGCATCCAGCTGGTGGACTTCAAGATCGAGTTCGGCCGCGTCTGGGAGAACGACTTCGCCCGCGTCATCCTGGCCGACGAGATCAGCCCGGACAGCTGCCGCCTGTGGGACACCACCACCGGTGAGAAGCTGGACAAGGACCGGTTCCGCCGCGACCTGGGCAATGTCATCGAAAGCTACACCGAAGTCGCGCGTCGCCTGGGCATCATGAAGGGCATGCCGACGGTCATTCAGGGAGGGCTGCACTGATGGCCAAGGTCAAGGTTCACGTCTTCCTGAAGCCGGGCGTGCTGGATGTTCAGGGCAAGGCCGTCGAGGGCGCGCTGAACGGTCTGGGCTGGGGCGGCGTCGCCAACGCCCGCGTCGGCAAGCTGATCGAGTTCGACTTCAACGGCGAGGGCGACCCCGCCGTCGAGGTGAAGAAGATGTGCGAGACCCTGCTCGCCAACACGGTGATCGAATCGTACCGGATCGAGGTCGCGTGAAACGCGTCCTGAAGCCGCTGATCGTCCTGTTCATCGTGGCGGGCTGCGTGATTTTCGCCGCAGCCCTCGCCGGCGGACTGATGGACGACAGCGCCTTCACCACCGCCGCGCAGGATCAGGGCCACTAGGCGGGCGCCCGGCGGGTGACGGAGCCGTCCCCCGCGCGTTATGAGGTCTCCAGTCCCTTGATGGAGCGGCCCATGACCTTCACCCTGACTTCCAACGACATCACCGACGGCGGCGTGCTGCCGGACGCCCAGGTGTTCGCCAAGGGCAATACCTCCCCCCATCTGTCGTGGTCGGGCGCGCCCGAGGGCACGAAGAGCTACGCCGTCACCTGCTATGATCCGGACGCGCCGACGGGCTCGGGCTTCTGGCACTGGACCGTGGCCAACATCCCCGCCGACGTGACCGAGTTGAAGACCGGCGCCTCGTCCGCCGACCTGCCGGCCGGAGCGGTCGAGGGCCGGACCGATTACGGCCCGGCCGGCTTCGGCGGCGCCGCCCCGCCTCCCGGCCACGGCCCGCACCGCTACATCTTCACCGTCTTCGCGGTGGACACCGACAAGCTGGACGTGACCCCCGACAATTCCGGCGCGGTCTTCGGCTTCAACCTGCATTTCCACACCCTCGCCAAGGCGACGATCACCGCCACCTACGAGAACACCGGCGCGGGCTGAGCCCATGGGCGGCGGGGATATATGATTGTTGATCAGCTGACGGGTTGAAGGGGCGACGGGGGCGCCTATGTTGCAGCGCAGCATTCCTTCCCCTGAGTAAGCCTTCATGACGCCCGTCGACGCCGCCGCCTGTCCCGAACCCGGCCTGGAGGGCGCACCGGGCGCCCTGAAACCCGGCGCGGTGGCCCTGCTGCTGACCGCGCTGGGCATGGGCGGCTTCGCCATCGGCGTGACCGAGTTCGCGGCGATGAGCGTCCTGCCCGATTTCGCGCGCGGGCTGGGGGTCGACGAGCCGACCGCCGGGCACGCGATCAGCGCCTATGCGGCGGGCGTGGTTGTGGGCGCGCCCCTGCTGGCGGCGTTCGGCGCGCGCCTGCCGCGCTGGATCCTGCTGATCGGCCTGATGGGCCTGTTCGCCGTGGCCAATACGCTGAGCGCCCTGTCGCCGAATTTCGAGACCATGCTGGTCTTCCGTTTCCTGAGCGGCCTGCCGCACGGCGCCTATTTCGGCGTGGCGGCCCTGGTCGCGGCCTCGGCCGTGCCGCTGAAGTTCCGCACCCGCGCCGTCTCCACCATCCTGATGGGCCTGACCATCGCGACAGTGCTGGGCGTGCCGGTGGTCAATCTGGTCAGCCAGGCGCACGGTTGGCGCTGGACCTTCGGCATCGTCGGCGGGCTGGCGGTGCTGACCATGACGCTGGTCGCCCTGTTCGCGCCGCGCGATCCGGCGCATCCGAACGCCAGCCCCCTGCGGGAGCTGAAGGCGCTGAAGAACCGGCAGGTCTGGTTGACGCTGGGCGTCAGCGCCGTCGGCTTCGGCGGAATGTTCGCGGTCTACGCCTATCTGGCCTCGGTGCTGCGCGAGGTCACCGGCGTGGGTCCCGACGTCCTGCCCTGGGTGTTCGCCGTTTTCGGCGTCGGCATGTTCACGGGCAACCTGCTGTGCGCCTGGGCCGGGGACCGGTTCGGCTTCAAGGCGGCGGCGGGCGTGCTGATCTGGAGCGCGATCGCCCTGGCCCTGTATCCGCTGGCGTCGCAGTCCCTGTGGTCTATGCTGGCGATCGTCCTGTTCATCGGCTTCGGTGGCGGGCTGGGCTCGATCCTGCAGACCCGGCTGATGGATGTGGCGGGCGAGGCGCAGACGCTGGCGGCGGCGCTGAACCACTCGGCCTTCAACACGGCCAACGCCCTGGGCCCGCTTCTGGCGGGGACGGCGGTGGCTGCCGGCTTCGGCTGGGCCTCGACCGGCTGGGTGGCCGTGGGCCTGACGCTGGGCGGGCTGGCGATCTGGGTCTGGGCGTGGCTGGACGGGAAGCGGACGGTCGCCGCCGCAGTCTGAATGTTGCCGTTTCGTTCACGCGATGGTAGTTTGGCGTCATGGCAGAAGTCACGAACGAGCTTCTCTATGACGTACTGAAGTCGATGCAGGCTCGCCTCGGCCGCATGGACGACAAGCTGGATGAGGTGAAGCTGGAACTTCAGGCGATCCGGGGCCATCAGGTCGCGGTCCAGCAGGATGTGGCGAATATCTACAGCCGGTTGGGTCATCTTGATGATCGCGTTGAGCGCGTGAACGTCCGGCTTGGTCTTGTTGATCCCGCGCACTGACATTTCCGGCGAACCCTGCTAAACGCCCGCGCCATGAGCGCAGCCGTCATCGTCTTCCCCGGTTCCAACTGTGACCGCGACTGCAAGGTCGCCGTCGAACGCTCCACCGGCGAACAGGTGCAGATGGTCTGGCATGCCGAGACCGAACTGCCCAAGGGGCTGGACCTGATCGTCCTGCCGGGCGGCTTCTCCTATGGCGATTACCTGCGCTGCGGCGCGATGGCGGCGCAGGCTCCGATCATGCAGGCGGTGAAGAAGGCCGCCGACGACGGCGTGGCCGTGGTCGGCATCTGCAACGGCTTCCAGATCCTGTGCGAGGCCGGACTGCTGCCGGGCGCCCTGCTGCGCAACTCGGGCCTGAAGTACGTCTGCAAGCCGATCAGCCTGACGGTCGCCAACGGCCAGACCCGCTTCACCTCGGGCTATCAGGGGCAGCGCGAGGTCGTGATGACCCAGGGCAACGGCGACGGAAACTATTTCGCCGACGAAGAGACGCTGAAGCGGATCGAGGGCGAGGGTCAGGTGGTCTTCCGCTACGTCGACAACCCTAACGGTTCGGTCGCCGATATCGCGGGTCTGCAGAACGCGCGCGGCAACGTGCTGGGCATGATGCCCCACCCGGACCGCGCCTTCGAGGCCGAACTGGGGTCGGCGGACGGCGCCACCCTGTTCCAGAGCATCTACGCGGCGGCCTGAGGGCCTCGGCAGGGAGGCGTCGATGTTCGTCAGCGAACGCCAGAAGATGATCTCGGGCCAGCCCTACAACCCGGGCGATCCCGAACTCCAGGACGACCAGACCGCCGCCAAACACTGGATGGTCCGGTACAACGCCGCGCTGGCGGCGACGCCGGCCGAGCGGCGCGACCTGTTGCGCCAGAAGCTGGGCGACGTCGGCGAGGGCGCGGTGGTCCGGCCGCCCTTCCACTGCGACTACGGCTACAATATCCGGCTGGGCCGGAACGTCTTCCTGAACTTCAACTGCATCATTCTGGACGTCTGCGAGGTCGAGATCGGCGACCTGACGCAGATCGGACCGGGGGTTCAGATCCTGACCGCCGACCACCCGCGGGACCCGGAAGAGCGCGCGCGGGGGCTGGAGTACGGCAAGCCCGTCACCATCGGCCGCAACGTCTGGATCGGCGGCGGAGCCATCCTGCTGCCCGGCGTGACCGTCGGGGACGACGCGGTGATCGGGGCCGGTTCGGTCGTCACCCGGGACGTGCCCCGGGGCGCCACCGTGATGGGCAATCCGGCGCGCGAAAAACGCTGACCGGCCGGGCGGTCAGCCCTCCGGATCGTCCTTCACATTGCGCACGACCGGATCACCGGGCTCGTCGTCCTCGTCGACGTCCGGGGTGGAGACGCCGCCCGGATCGCGCTGGGCCTTCAATTCACGCTCGCCCAGTCCCAGCCCCTGTTCCCGGGCGCGGTCGGTCTCGACGAAATCGGTTTCGAAGCGGGGGGTCTGGTCGGCCATGAGGTCTCTCCATCTCTGTCGCCCCTCAACAGGGCCGGGCCCGGCCGGGTTCCCGTGAACCAAAACACCGGGCCGGACGTAGACACCGCATCACAGCCGGGAGCCCGCATGTCCGCCCTTCTTCGCCCTACCCCCGCACAGATGACCCGTCGCCTGATCGTGCTGGCCTGCGCGATCTTCGCCGTGGTCGTCGCCCAGGTGCAGATGGGGCTGGGACTGGGGCAGACGGCCGCGGAGTTCGCCGCGGACAGCGACGCCACCCTGAAGGTGGCCGGCTACGCCTTCGCCATCTGGGGCGTGATCTATCTGGGTCTGCTGATCTATGCGGTGAGGCAGGCCCTGCCCGCGACCGGTGAAAGCGTCCTGCTGAACCGCCTGGGCTGGCCCTCGGCCGTCGCTCTGCTGGGGATCGGTTGGTGGATCGTGGCGGCGGCCCTGGACTGGGAAACCGGCACCATCCTGCTGATCTTCGGCTCTCTTCTGGTTCTGCTCATTCCCCTGCTGATGAACGCCGCGGCCATCCGCGCCCTGCCCCGGACGTCGCGGGAGCGGTGGATGGTGGTGTGGCCGCTGGCCCTGCTGGCCGGGTGGCTCGGGATCGCCGCCCCGGTGAACCTGCTGACGGTGCTGACCGGCAACGGCGACCTGCCGACGATTCTCGCCCCCACCGTCTGGGCCTTGATCGCCGTCGTGCTGGTGACGGCCAAGGCGCTGGCGGTGACCTGGGCCCTGAGGACGCCGGCCTTCGCCCTGCCGATCGCCTGGGGTCTTCTGGGGGTTTTCAATGCCGAGCAGGCGCGCAACGGCGTCCTGGCCGGCGGCGCGGTCCTGGCCGCGGGCGTCACCCTGGTCGGGGCGGTGATTCTGGGCTTCCGCCTCAAGCCGCCGGTCGACCGCCTCGCCGGAGCGCCCGAACGCGGCCTCTGACGCTGATCTTGCGCCGCCATGGCTGACAGGATCGGCTTCTGCCGCTAGAAGGCGCGGCCATGAGCGCTCCCGAAAAGACCATGGCCGAGCTGGCCGCCGAATACGGCCTGGCCCCGAACGAATATCAGGTCGTCCTCGACCGGCTGGGCCGAGAGCCCAACCAGGTCGAACTGGGCGTCTTCTCGGTGATGTGGTCCGAGCACTGCTCGTACAAATCCTCGAAGATCCACCTCGGCAAATTCCCGACCAAGGGACCGCGGGTGATCTGCGGGCCGGGCGAGAACGCCGGGGTCATCGACATCGATGACGGCGACGCCTGCATCTTCAAGATGGAGAGCCACAACCACCCGTCCTACATCGAGCCCTACCAGGGCGCGGCGACGGGCGTGGGCGGCATCATGCGCGACGTCTTCACCATGGGCGCGCGCCCGGTGGCCCTGCTGAACGCCCTGCGCTTCGGCGACGTGGCCCACGAGAAGACGAAGCGTCTGGTCTCGGGCGTCGTCTCGGGCATCGGCGGCTACGGCAACTGCGTCGGCGTGCCGACCGTCGCGGGCGAGACCAATTTCCACGCCGGCTACAACGGCAACATCCTGGTCAACGCCATGTGCGTCGGTCTGGCGAAGTCGGACGCCATCTTCTACTCGGCCGCCCCGGCGGCGGGCCTGTCGGTGGTCTATTTCGGATCGAAGACCGGCCGCGACGGCATCCACGGCGCGACCATGTCGTCGGCGGAGTTCGACGATGAGTCGGAATCGAAGCGTCCGACCGTGCAGGTCGGCGATCCCTTCGCCGAGAAGCTGCTGATCGAGGCCACGCTGGAACTGATGGCCTCGGGCGCCGTCGCCGCCATCCAGGACATGGGCGCCGCGGGCCTGACCTCGTCCTCGGTCGAAATGGCCGGCAAGGGCGGCGTGGGCATCGAGCTGAACATGGACGCCGTGCCCCAGCGCGAAGAGGGCATGACCGCCTATGAGATGATGCTGTCGGAATCGCAGGAGCGGATGCTGGCGGTCCTGAAGCCGGGCCGCGAGGAAGACGGCTACCGCATCTTCCAGAAATGGGGCCTGGACGCCGCCGTCATCGGCGTGACCACCGACACCGGCCGTCTGGTGCTGAAGCACCATGGCGAACTGGTCTGCGATGTGCCGCTGGCCCCGCTGTTCGACGACGCGCCCCTGTACGACCGCCCGTGGGTGCAGCCGGAGCTGCAGCCGCGCCTCGATCCGAAGGACGTGCCGGCGCCGGAAAGCTGGACCGACGCGGTGCTGAACGTGCTGACCTGCCCGGACATGGCGTCCAAGCGCTGGATCTGGGAGCAGTACGACCGCCACGTGATGGCCGACACCCTGCACGACTCGGCCACCGGCGCCGACGCGGGCGTTGTGCGGGTGCATGGCACGGACAAGGGTCTGGCCGTCACCAGCGACTGCACCCCGCGCTATGTGCAGGCCGATCCTTATGAAGGCGGCAAGCAGTGCGTGGCCGAGGCCTGGCGCAACCTGACCGCCGTCGGCTCGCGTCCGATCGCCATCACCGACAACCTGAATTTCGGCAATCCGCAGCGCCCCGAGATCATGGGCCAGATCGTGCGGGCCATCGACGGCATGGCCGAGGCCTGCCGCGACCTGGACTTCCCGGTCGTGAGCGGCAACGTCAGCCTCTACAACGAGACCAACGGCGTCGCCATTCCGCCGACCCCGACGGTCGGCGCGGTCGGCCTGCTGCCCAACTATGACACCGTCACCGGCTTCGGCGGCGCGGTCGAGGGCGATGTGCTGGTGCTGATCGGCGAGACGCACGGCGAGCTGGGCGCGTCCATCTATCTGCGCGAGGTTCTGGGCCGCGAGGACGGCGCCCCGCCCCCGGTGGACCTGAAGCTGGAGCGCAAGACCGGCGACTTCGTGCGCGGCCTGATCGAGACCGGCGAACTGACCTGCGTCCACGACCTGTCGGACGGGGGTCTGGTCGGCGCGGCGGCGGACATCGCCCTGGCGTCGGACGTCGGCGTCGAGCTGAACGCCTCGAGCGCCGCCCATGCCCATGCCTTCCTGTTCGGCGAGGATCAGGCCCGTTATCTGGTGGCCGTCTCCGACGCCAACGCCCTGATCGCCAGGGCGCATGAGGCCGGGCTGCACGCCTCGGTCGTCGGCGAGATCAAGGGCGCGGATTTCGCCTCCTCGGGGCCGAAGGGCGAGCTGTTCCGCCTGCCGCTCGCCCACCTGCGCGAGATGCACGAGAGCTGGATGCCCAACTGGATGAACGGCTGATGCGCGTCGCGCCGGGCCTGATCGCCCTGATGCTGCTGGCCGCCTGCGACGGCGGCGGCGATCCGGTGCAGCAGGCCCTGCGCGAGACGGCGGCGGCCAACCACTCGGCGGTAGTCAGGGAAACGGCGACGGTCGAACCCGCTGTGTCGCGCTCGCCCGATCAGGAACGGGTGGACGCGATGCTGGCCGACCGCCGCGCCTCACGGGCGGACGCAGAGAGGGTTCTGCGCGACACCCGGGATCCCGAACTGCGGCGACTGGCGCAGGCGGCGGCCGAGAGCCGGACCCGCGAAATCGCCGAGCTGGAAGCCTGGCGTCCGGCGGATCAGTCCGCCGTCAGCAGGTAGTCGTTCGGTTCGACCAGCCTGTAGCCCGGCGTGGTGCTGACCATCTGGCGCAGCCAGTAGGCGTGGCCCGCGCCGTACAGGACGACGATCCGGTCGCCCGGCCGCGCCACCTGCCGGATGTGGGCGAAGATGACGGCGTTGCGGGTGTACCAGCGGCCGTTCAGCACGGCGCCCGGTTGTTCGTCGCCGGCGCCGAGGCTCAGCAGGTCGGCGTAGATGCCCTGGCTATAGGCGACCTGCTCGGGCGTGTTCAGCCAGGCGAGGAGCTGCGCCACGGTCGCCGTGGACTGACGGCGCTCCATCTCCGCAGCCATGACGGCCATGCGGGCGTTCATTTCATCGAAGCGAGCCTGCTGCCCGTTGGCCTGCACCCAGGTCATCACATCCTCGAACGGGAAGTAGGAGGGCTGGCCCTCGCGGTCCTGCTCGTCGATGGCGTAGACGCGCTCAAGACCGAGATCGTGAGCCAACCGGTAGCCGATCTGGACCCGTTCGTCGGGGTTGGTCGCGAGGTCGGCGGGAGTGAAGGCGGGGTAGCGGTGATCCAGCAGGGTCGTCCGGTCAGAGGCGATCCGCTCCACGGCGAGCGCGGTCGGATTGAACCGGGCCAACGCCCGGGATACCGCCTGAAGCTGGGCCTGCTTCTCCGGCGTGGTGACCGGGTCGATGCGGGCGTTATGCACGTCCCGCCCCGGATTGTTCATGTGATAGCTGCCGAGGATCATCACCTCGATCGGCGCGGGGTCCGGAACAGGCGGAGCCGACTGCGCCAACGCGGCAGTGGGAAGGACGAGGGCGGCGACGGCCGCGATGAGCTTGAGCATGGGTTCCCCCTGAGGTTTCGGGGGAAGAGGCGACCGCCGGACCGCATGGATGCGGCCCGGCGGATTAATTCCTGGACAGGTTCAGCCCGGCTCAGACGACCGGGATGGCCTGGCTGAGGCGCCCGCCGACGCGGAGGGGCTCGACGCGGGTGGCCAGGCCGGTCCGGTCGTCGGTCTCGACATAGACGCCGCAGATGGTGGCCGGGCCGTGGGCGGGGCTGTAGCGGCCGCCGGACAGGCGGGTGGTGAAGCGCCGCAGGGGCTCTTCCTTGTCGTTGCCGATGACCGAGTCATAGTCGCAGCAGCCGCCGGCGTCGGTCTGGTAGGCCGTACCGCCGGGCAGGATCTGGCAGTCGGCGGTCGGGACGTGGGTGTGGGTGCCCACCACCAGCGAGGCGCGGCCGTCGCAGAAATGGCCCATGGCCATCTTCTCGGAGGTCGCCTCGGCGTGGATGTCGACGATGATGGCGTCGGCGGCCATGCCCAGCGGACAGGCGGCCAGCTCCTTCTCGACCGCGCTGAACGGATCGTCCATCGGGTCCATGTGAACGCGGCCCAGCACGTTCATGACCAGGACGGTGCGACCCGACTGGGTCTCGAACAGATTGGCGCCGGCGCCCGGGGCGTCCATCAGGCGCGGATAGTTCAGCGGGCGGATCAGCCGCGGCTCTCGCACGATGTAGGTCAGGGCCTCGCGCTGGTCCCAGCTGTGGTTGCCCAGCGTCAGGCAGTCGGCGCCGGCCATGAACAGCTCATTCGCCGTGTGCTCGGTAATGCCGAAACCGCCCGCGGCGTTCTCGGCGTTGACCACCACGAAGTCGAGCTTCAGGTCGCGCTTGAGCGCGGGAAGATGGTCGGACAGACCGTCGCGGCCGGACTTGCCGACCACATCACCGAAGAAGGCGAGACGCATATCAAAGTACCTTTCGGGCGGCGGTATAGCCGACCTCGGTCAGAACGCCATCCAGGCGTATGTCGTGCCCTTCCACCGGCAGATCGTCGATCTGCTGCCCGGCGTAGGCGAAGCCGATGCGGATCGCCTGCGGAAGGGCGGCGAAGGTGCGGTCGTAATAGCCGCCCCCCTGCCCCAGCCGTCCTCCCTGCACGTCGAAGGCCAGAAGAGGCGTGAGGATCAGTTCGGGGACCACCGTCTCCGCCAGAGGCAGGGGCGCGGGCACGCCCTCCTGATCCAGCTCCAGCGGCTCGCCCGGCGCCCAGCGGCGGAAGATCATGACGGCGTCGGTCTGGAGCACAACCGGCAGACACAGGCTCCGTCCCTGCCGGATCAGGGCGAGGGCCAGGACGTCCGTGTCGAGTTCCGAGCCGATGGCGTGATAGACGGCGACGGGATCGCCCGGCGGGAGGTGGCTGACATGGGACGCGGCGCGTTCGGCGGCCTGAGGGTCCAGCCCGGCCAGCCGCTTGCGGTGCGCTCGCATCTCCGACCGAAGCTGGCTCTTGTCGATCATGAACCGGGCGTACCGTATCCGGCGCCCCTTCACCATCCTTCGCCTGCGGCTTCGGATGGTCCCCCTCCCCCAAGGGGGAGGAACGCGTTCGCGCTCAGGCAGCGAGGCTCCGCGAGCCGAGCGTTAGCGCACAAAAGAGAGAAAGGGTGGCGGCGCCGTAAGAGCCGTGAAGGACGGTTTAAATCCTCTCGAGCCTGGGTAGCCAGGTGGGCTCCGCGTGCCCAACCCCACGAGGTCGGACAGGGGCAGATCCCTTCGAGTGAATTAAGGCCGCGAGGATATGTTGCCTTCGACGTGAGCCACAGCATGACCCGCCGGGAAGCAAGATAGTCGCTCCTTGGGGGCGGAACAATGGCATCGCGTCGCGATGGAAGTCAGTCCCTCGGGAAACGGGTCGGGGCCGGCTCCTCGACGCGGAACACCTCGAGCGCATCCCCGGTCAGGCGAGCCCGCATGCGGTCCTCCGTGCCCTCGACGGCGAACAGGCCGTCTTCGGTCATCGGGCGCAGCGGGTAGGTCTGGCCGTTCGAGAGACGCCAGATCAGTCCGCCGTCCTGGAACAGGATGGTGCGGGCGCCGTAGATCCCGGCGAGAGGCTCCAGTCGTTCGACCGGGAGGGTGACAGGATGGACCCGGGCCTCAATGCCCGCACGGGCCCACTCCCAGCCGGCGCGATCGACCGGATCGGCATCCGTCCGCTGGAGCAGCGCCGTCAGAGCCAGCGCGCTGGCGGCGTCCAGCGCAGTCGCCGGATCGACCTCCACGTCCGGGCTGACGCCGGCGCCTTCCCAGTTGGTCCCGGACACCGGGTGAACCGGACGGCCATAGGAGACACTGAGCATGAAGCCCGGCGGAATGGGCACGAAGGTGTTGTTGTTCGCGGCGCCGTGAGTGCCCCCGCCCACCAGTGTCCCGAGCCGGAACTGCTGGACGTCATAGGCGAAGGCTTCGGCGGCCGAGCCAACCTGACGATTGATCAGGACGTAGAGCGGCTTGCCGATCATCCGTCCCGCCGGGACGTTGTCGAGCGTGCGCGACTGGACCGGGTCCTTGCCCGCTTCGAGGAAGGTGATGTCCAGTTGGTCCGGCTTCATGAAATGGCTGAGCAGGTAGCGGACAGCGGCGTGGTCGCCTCCGCCGTTGCCGCGCAAGTCGATGACCACGGCATCCCCGTCCCGCAGGAAACGCATGGCGTCGTCATAAGCCTGTCCGGTGCGGTCCATGACCCAGTGGAACTGGGTGATACGGAGGTACCGGACATTGCCGGGCAGGATGCGCATCTCGGCCAGGCCCTGATTGCTGCGCCGGGCCGCGGCGGCCCAGAGCGCCAGGAATTCAGGATTGTCGAAGACCTCGCCCCCGGAGGTCAGCGCAGCCGCGTATTCCGCCGGGTCGTTGTTCAGATACATGTGCCCGTCGTCGCTGGACTCACGGAGGTCGGTGCTCAGGCGCTCGGCGAAGGCGCCGCGATCGGCGGTGTCGTACCGCCCCGAGGCGAGCCCCTCGTTCAGGCGATCCCGGATGGCCGCCACCCGCGCGGGGAAGACATAGCGGGTCTCGACCGCCGCAATGATGGCGGCGACGGCGGCGGCGCGATCCGTGGCCGTCATCGACGCAGTCGCGGTGCGGGCGACCGCAACCGGCGCAGCGCGCTGGGCAAGGACCGGCCCGGCCGCCGTCAGGGCGAGCGCGCAAACGGACAGGATCAGGGCAAGGCGGGTCATCAGTCTTCTCCGGACAGGGAGGCGGCGGCCGTGGCGAGACGATCGCGGAAGGGGGTTTGTCCGAGCGCCTCAAGGGCGCGCGACAGCACATCGGCAAGCGGCTGGCCGATGTCGGCGTCGAGGGCGTCCGACGCTGCTGCGGTGGCGGCCCAGCACCGCTGAAGCGTCGGCAGCCGGGTGTGGGTGAAATCCGTCAGGGCCACGATCCGCTCGCGGGCGTCCTGACCGGGCGCGAGCGAGACCCAGTTCCGCGCCGCCATCTGGCTGACCGTCTGGCTGACCGCCGAGTGGGTGACGCCCGTTCGGGCTGACAGGGCGCGGATGCTGGCCGGGCCGTCGTTCAGCAGGGCGCGAAGGATCGGCGTGAAGCGCGGCCGATAGTCGAGACCGGCTTCAACGTAGGACTGCTCAACCGCACCGTCGAGATGGTCGATCAGGCGGCGGAGCAGGACGCCGTGTGTGCGTTGTGAGTAGGGCATGCGCGAGATGTATAAGCACTGTTACACCTCCACAAATGACAAATGGGAAAGGTCCGTCGGGAGCAATCAGAGACCCTGGGCGATCTTTTCGAGGCGGGCGGCGACGGCGTTGAGGGCTTCGGCCACGCCGTCGATGGGCGGGGCCGAAGGCTCGGCGGCGGCGGAACCGGCGGCGCCTCCGCCGTTGGTGCGGGCTTCGTGCAGCTCGTCGGCGAGCAGCAGGCCGGCCATCAGGAACAGGCGCAGGTCGCCGACATGGCCGACCTCGCCCGCCACCTGACGGACATGGCCGTCGAACTGGCCCGCGAGGGCGCGGACGCGCTCCTCCTGACCGTCCGCGCAGCCGACGGCGTAGGGGCGACCGTTGATCTCGACCGTGACCGTGGCCATCAGCGCGCCTCCTGCTCGGCCAGGGTCTCGCGAATCGCGTCGGCGGCCCGGGACAGGGCCTCGGCGGCGTCGCGTCCGGCGGCCTCGAGCTCATGGATGCGGGCGCGATCCGTCTCGCTGGACGGCTGGGGCGCGAACAGGTCGTCGTCCGGCACGCGGCTGGCGCCCGCCGCGCGGCTCTTCAGGTCCATCAGGCGGCGTTCGAGCAGGGCCAGGGCCCTGTCGACACGATCCTTAGCGGCCGTTGCAGCATCCATACCGGTCAGAACCTCCAGATTCCGTATAGAACCCGCGCGCGCGCCGGGGTAAAGCGGCGCGCCTCCCTTTTTCCGCCTTCCGACGAAAGGTCTCCACAGTGACCGACGCCAAAGCCGTATCCGAGAAAGCCACCCCGAAGCAGATGGCGGATGCGATCCGCGTACTGGCCATGGATGGCGTTGAAAAGGCAAAGAGCGGCCACCCCGGCATGCCGATGGGGATGGCCGACGTGGCGACGGTCCTGTTCTCGAAATTCCTGAAGTTCGACGCGAGCCGCCCCGACTGGGCCGATCGCGACCGCTTCATCCTTTCGGCCGGTCACGGCTCGATGCTGATCTACGCCCTGCTGCACCTGACCGGCTACAAGGCCGCGACCAAGGAAGAGCTGTCGAACTTCCGTCAGTGGGGCTCGAAGACGGCGGGTCACCCGGAGTACGGCCACATGCCGGGCGTTGAAGTGACCACCGGCCCGCTGGGTCAGGGTCTGGCCACCTCGGTCGGCTTTGCACTGGCGGAACGTCATCTGGCGGCCAAATACGGCGCCGATCTGGTGGATCACCGCACCTGGGTCATCGCCGGCGACGGCTGCCTGATGGAGGGCGTGTCGCAGGAGGCCATCGCCCTGGCCGGCCGCCTGAAGCTGAACAAGCTGCACGTCCTGTGGGACGACAACGACATCACCATCGACGGCAAGGTCTCGCTGTCGGACGTCACCGACCAGAAGGCGCGCTTCAAGGCCGCGGGCTGGGCGGTGAAGGCCGTGGACGGCCACGACATGAAGGCGGTGAAGTCGGCCCTGCAATGGGCGACCCGTCAGGACAAGCCGACGCTGATCGCCTGCAAGACCAAGATCGGCAAGGGCGCCGCCACCATGGAAGGCAGCCACAAGACCCACGGCGCGGCGCTGGGCGCTGCCGAGATCGCGGCGACCCGTCTGGGCCTGGCCTGGGATCACGCCCCGTTCGAAATGCCGGAAAACGTGCTGTCGGCCTGGCGCAAGGTCGGCCGCAAGGGCGCCAAGGCCCGCAAGGCCTGGGAAGCCCGTCTGAAGGACTCGGCGCAGGCCGCCGACTTCACCCGCGCCATGAAGGGCGATCTGCCGGACACGGCCTTCGCCAAGCTGGACGCCAAGATCGCCGAACTGGTCGAGACCAGGCCCGCGCAGGCCACGCGCCAGTCGTCGGGCGCCGCGCTGGACGAGCTGTTCGCCGCGATCCCGGAACTGGTCGGCGGCTCGGCCGACCTGACCGGCTCGAACAACACCTTCGTCAAGGACACCCTGATCCTCGACGCCCCGACCTATGAAGGCCGCTACATCAACTACGGCATCCGCGAGTTCGGCATGGCCGCGGCGATGAACGGCCTGGCCCTGCACGGCGGGGTGATCCCGTACGGCGGCACCTTCATGGTCTTCTCGGACTACAGCCGCCCGGCGATCCGCCTGGGCGCCCTGATGGGCGTGCGCGCGGTTCACGTACTGACGCACGACTCGATCGGCCTGGGCGAAGACGGCCCCACCCACCAGCCGGTCGAGCACCTGGCCGCCCTGCGCGCCATTCCGAACCTGCTGGTCTTCCGTCCGGCGGACACCATCGAGGCGATGGAAGCCTGGAAGGTCGCCCTGCAGACCAGGACCGCGCCGTCGGCCCTGTGCCTGTCGCGTCAGAAGACCGCCGCCGTGCGCACCACGGCGTCGTCGGAGAACCTGACCGCCAGGGGCGCCTATGAGCTGCGCGCCGCCAAGGGCGAGGCCCGGGCCACCCTGTTCGCCACCGGCACCGAGGTTCCGCTGGCGCTGGAAGCCGCGGACCGTCTGGAAGCGAACAACATCCCGACCCGCGTGGTCTCGGTTCCCTGCTTCGAACTCTTCTTCCAGCAGGACGCCAAGTATCAGGCCTCGGTCATCGGCCGCGGCACCGTGCGCGTCGCCGTCGAGGCCGCCCTGCAGCAGGGCTGGGAGCGCTTCATCGGCGAGGACGGCGGCTTCGTCGGCATGACCGGTTTCGGCGCCTCGGCCCCGGCGGAAGTGCTGTACGAGAAGTTCGGCATCACCACCGAGGCGGTGGTCGCGGCGGTCAAGGCGCGGCTCTGATCGCATGAGCCGCCTCGGCGCCGTCAGCCTGCTGGTCCGCGACTATGACGAGGCCGTCGCCTTCTATGTCGGCACGCTGGGTTTCGACCTGACCAGCGACCTCGACATGGGCGGCGGGAAGCGCTGGGTGACGGTGCGGCCCAAGGGCGGGGACGCCGCCCTGCTGCTGGCCAGGGCGACGACGCCGGAGCAGGTCGCGCGCATCGGCGATCAGGCCGGCGGACGGGTCTGGCTGTTTCTCGAGACCGACGATTTCGCGCGGGATCATGCAGCCTGGACGGCGGCAGGCGTGACCTTCCGCGAGGCGCCGCGTCACGAGCCCTATGGCGTGGTGGCGGTGTTCGAGGACCTGTATGGCAACGCCTGGGATCTGATCCAGCCCGCCGGGAGCACCGTATGATCCGCCGCGCCGTCCTGACCCTCGCCCTGATGCTGTTCGCCACGCCGCTGGCGGCGCAGACCCCGGGGACGGCTCCGGTCGGCGAGACCTTCACGGTCGCCTCGCCCCTGATGGGCAAGGATCGCGAGCTGAACGTCCTGCTGCCCGACGGCTATGAGGCGGGCGCGGCGCGCTATCCGGTGATCTACATCCTGGACGGCGGGCAGGCGCAGGACTTCCCGACCTATGCCGCCATGATCCGGCAGGCGGCGCGGGACGGGCAGATGCAGCCGGTCATCGTGGTCGGCGTAGCGTCGGAAGATCGCCAGAACGAACTGACGGAGCGCGCCCGCGACCGGCAGATCATCACGCGCTGGCCGAGCCACGGCCAGTCGGAGCGCTTCCGCCAGTTCCTGACGGACGAGGTGAAGCCCTGGGTGGAGACGCGCTATCGCACGGACGGCGAGGATGCGGTGCTGGGCGAGTCGGCGGCGGCCCTGTTCATCGTCGAGGCCTTCCTGGAGCAGCCGACGCTGTTTGACCGCTATCTGGCGATCAGCCCCAGCCTGTGGTGGGACCGCGAGGCGCTGTCGAAGCGGGCCGCAGGTCTTCTGGCCGCGCATCCGGCGGGCGACCGCCTGCTGCTGCTGTCCATCGCCGATGAGGGCGGACAGATGCAGTCGGGCCTGAACCGACTGATGCTGGCGCTGGATCGCGCGGGTCCGCAGGGCCTGCACTGGCGCTACGAGCCGCGCCACGATCTGGAACATTCCACCATCTATCAGGCCGTCGCGCCGCTGTTCGTGCGCGAGGCCTTCCCCGTCACGGAGACCCCCGCCCCATGACCCGTATCGGCACCCCGCTTTCCGACTCCGCCATTCGCGTGATGCTTCTGGGCTCGGGCGAGCTCGGCAAGGAGGTCGCGATCGAGCTGCAGCGGCTGGGCGCCGAGGTGGTGGCGGTGGACCGCTATCCCAACGCCCCGGCCATGCAGGTGGCGCACCGCAGTCACGTCATTCCGATGACCGATCCGCAGGTGCTGAACGGCGTGATCATGGCCGAGGCCCCGCACATCATCGTGCCGGAGATCGAGGCCATCGCCACCGACGTGCTGGCGCGGATCGAGGAGGCCGGGATGGCGACCGTGATCCCGACCGCCCGGGCGACCGTGCTGACCATGAACCGCGAGGGCATCCGCCGTCTGGCGGCGGAAGAGCTGGGCCTGCCGACCAGCCCCTACGCCTTCGCCACCTCGGCCGAGGAACTGGCCGCCGCGGCGCACGGGATCGGCCTGCCGGTGTTCGTGAAGCCGGTGATGTCGTCCTCGGGCAAGGGCCAGTCGATGATCGAGGCGATCGAGGACGCCCCCAACGCCTGGGCCTACGCCCAGTCGGGCGGCCGGGTCGAGACGGCAACGGTGATCGTCGAGGGCAAGATCGACTTCGACTTCGAGATCACCCTGCTGACCGTGCGGTCGAAGGCGGCGGACGGATCGATCCGCACCGACTTCTGCGCCCCCATCGGACACCGGCAGGTGAAGGGCGACTATGTCGAGAGCTGGCAGCCGCAGGCGATGACGGCGGCGGCCCTGGCTTCGGCGCAGGACATCGCCGGCAAGGTGACGGCGGCGCTGGGCGGTCTGGGCGTGTTCGGGGTCGAACTGTTCGTGAAGGGCGACCAGGTCTGGTTCTCGGAAGTCAGCCCGCGCCCGCACGACACGGGGCTGGTGACGTTGGCCACCCAGACGATGAGCGAGTTCGCCCTGCACGCCCGCGCCATCCTGGGCCTGCCGGTGGACGTCAGCCAGCGCGAGCCGGGCGCCAGCGCGGTCATCTACGGGGGGATCGAAGCTGCCGGCATCGCCTTCGAGGGCGTGGCCGAGGCCCTGTCGGTGCCGACCGCCGACCTGCGCCTGTTCGGCAAGCCCGAGAGCTTCGAGCGCCGCCGTATGGGCGTGGCCCTGGCGCGGGGCGCGGACACCGATCAGGCCCGCGAGCGCGCCGGCGAGGCCGCCGGCAAGGTGCGTCCGGTCGCGGGCTGAGCCCCGCGGCCTAGAACTCTTCCCAGCCGCCCTCGGCCGGTTGGCTCTGGCGCGCGGCGCCGCCCTCCCCGACCGTGCGCATCTGGACGACCGGCCGGTGCTGCACCTTCGGTGCGGCCGGCCGGGCCGTTGACGACGCCAGACGGAACCGGGCGACCGACGAGGCGAGGCTCTCGGCCTCCTGGGTCAGGGAATGGCTGGCGGCGGTCGATTCCTCGACCATGGCCGCATTCTGCTGGGTGACCTGATCCATCTGGTTCACCGCCGTATTGACCTGCTGCAGGCCGACGGCCTGCTCCTGGGCCGAGGCGGCGATTTCGGACACCAGGCTGTCGATCTCGGCCACGCGGCTGACGATCCGCTGCAGGGCCTCGCCGGTCTGGCCGACCAGCTGGACGCCCGAGGCGACCTGGGAGCCCGAGGCCGAGATCAGGGTCTTGATCTCCTTGGCGGCCTCGGCCGAGCGCTGGGCCAGGGCCCGGACTTCCGAGGCCACGACCGCGAAGCCGCGGCCGGCGTCGCCCGCGCGGGCGGCCTCGACCCCGGCGTTCAGGGCCAGCAGGTTGGTCTGGAAGGCGATCTCGTCGATCACGCCGATGATCTGGCTGATCTGGCTGGACGACTGCTCGATGGCGCTCATCGCGGCCACGGCGTCGCGGACGACCACGCCCGAGGTCTCGGCGTCGCCGCGCGCGCCCTGCACCACGTCCGAGGCCTGGCGGGCGCCCGAGGCGGTCTTGTTCACGGTGGCGGTGATCTCGTCCAGGGCGGCGGCGGTCTCCTCCAGCGAGGCGGCCTGCTGCTCGGTGCGGCGCGACAGGTCGTCGGCCGCGTGGCTGATCTCGCCCGAACCCGAACGGATGGCCGAGACGTTGGAGACGACCTGGGTCATCGCCTGCTCAAGCTGGGCGATGGCCGCGTTGAAGTCCGCCCGAAGCTGTTCGTAGTCCGTCGGGAAGGCCGTCTCGATGCGTTGGCTGAGATCGCCCTTGCTGAGCAGGGCCAGGCCGTTTCCGAGCGCCTGGACGACGCGTTCCTGATCGCGGGCCAAGGCCTCCCGCGCGGCCTCGTCCCGCAGGCGCTGGGCGTCCTCGGCGGTCCGGCGGCGTTCGGTTTCGGCAGCCTCCCGGTTCATGCGCTCGACAATGAGGGCCTGAAGCTCCTCGACCGCCCGGCCGACCGCGCCGACCTCGTCGTTCCGGCGGGCGCTGGTCAGGTCGACGTCCGTGCGACCCGACGCCAGAGCCCGCATCTCGCGCGCCAGCCCCTGGATCGGCATCACGATCATCCGGATGGAGGCCGCGATCAGCAGCAGGCTGAGCACCACGCCGAGGCCGATCGCGCCCTGCATGAGGCGAACGCCCATATGCGCCTGGGCTTCCGCACCGCGTTCGGCGCGGGTCGCGACGCGTTCGATCTCTTCCGAAACGGCTTCCATCCGGCCTTCAAGGTCCAGGAAGGCGGTCTTGAACGCCGGCAGGCCGGCGCGCGCCGCGTCCGGGTCCCGCCCGGCCAGTTCGACGATCCGGCCGGCGGCGGCGATGTAGGCCTCCAGCGGCGCCTCGACCCCGGACAGGGCTTCGCGCACCTCGGGGTCTGTCGCCAGCGCCCTGTTGGCCCGCACCGCGTCCTGGAAGACGGCGACGTGCTCCCCGGTCTCGGCCCGGACATCGTCCAGACTGACCCCGGCGGACGGATCGGTCGAGAGAATGGCCGACAGAACATCCGACCGCAGCGCGTCGTGCATCATGTCCGCGCGCATGTGATTGCGCAGCACTTCGGCGGAGCGCCCCGAGTTTTCGAGCGCGGTCTTCAAGGTCGCCGTCACCCAGAGTCCGCCGCCCCCGCTGAGGGCGCACAACAACAGCACAAGCAGTCCAGCGAGCGCGACTTTCACACGAATCGTCTTGAGCATGGCGACCCTCGGTTTGAAGGACCATTCAAGCGTCACGGGTTAAAACTTTGATTAATCGACAGGACGGAAAGCCCGTATGCGCCGCTTAATCCAAGTTCAATCGAAGAAGATCATAAACTTGAAGCGTGCGTTACCTGTAAAGTTTCGTCGTAAAAAGACCGAAAAAATCGGCATTTCTTGAGATGAAAGAATGACAACTTCGACACTTACAAAGTTGTTTTCCATGCTTGCGGGCAGTTTGGCCCTCTGCGCAGCCGCATCGAGCCAATGCTCCGCCCAGGAGAACACGTCAGCCTGGTCAACCGAGGTTATCTATACCGCCGATATCGCGGGAGTCGTCTCTGGCGGGACCGCGCGATCGAGCCGTTTTCTGGACAATCTGGACATTACTGTCGACGGAGATCTCGAACGACTCTGGGGGCTCCGCGGCCTTCGGGTCCACATCTACGCGCTGAACAACAACGGCGGAGAGCCGAACGAGTTGGCCGGAACCCTGCAGGGGATCGACAATATCGAGGTCGCCGACCAGGGTGCGCGGCTTTACGAGTTCTGGCT
This sequence comes from Brevundimonas sediminis, assembly GCF_048799765.1. Classification (NCBI taxonomy): domain Bacteria; kingdom Pseudomonadati; phylum Pseudomonadota; class Alphaproteobacteria; order Caulobacterales; family Caulobacteraceae; genus Brevundimonas; species Brevundimonas sediminis. Next base: position 122,877 of record NZ_JBLYQK010000003.1, on the reverse strand, counting down.
TGAGCAGGACTTCGGCGCAGGGTCGGTCCTGGCCGGCCTGTATGACGTCAACAGCGAGTTCTATGCGACCGAGGCGTCGGACCTGTTGATCGCGCCGCCGTTCGGCATCGGGTCGGAACTCGCCGCGACCGGCCCGAACGGACCATCCATCTTCCCGTCCACCGCCTTGGCGCTTCGCCTGCGCCTCGGTGACCCCGATCGGCATTACGCGCAGGTCGCAGCGGTCAACGCGGAAGCTGGCGCCCTGGGCGATTCCGGGGTGGACACCGGCCTGGACAGCGGCGCCCTGCTGCTGGCGGAGGCGGGCCTGAACGGTCGCATCCGGGTGGCGGTCGGCGGCTGGCGATACAGCGAGCGTCAGGACGACATCCGGGACACCGACCCCCTCGGCGACCCCGAACCCCGATGGGCCCAGGGCGCCTATATGCTGGCGGAGGGCGTCGTCTACGAGACCGAGGGCGGCCTCACCGCCCGCGCCTTCCTGCGAATCGGCGCATCGGACGGCGACACGACCGACTTCCGGGGCGGATGGCAGGGCGGGGTGCGGCTGGACCATGTCTTCCCGTCCCGACCGGACGCCGCCCTGTCCTTCGGCGTTCACCAGGGCCTGCTTTCGGGCAAGGCGCGGGCGAACATCCGGGATACGGGCCTTGACCCCGCCCATGCCGAGGAAGGCGTCGAACTGACCTATGCCGATACCGTCGGCCCCCTGACGGTGCAGCCCAGCCTTCAGTGGATCAACAACCCCGGCGGCGACCGCGACGCCCGAGACGTCGTGGTGGCAACGCTGCGCCTGAGCGTGGCGCTTCACTGACCGCCCTGGCCGGCTAGACGACCGGCCCCGGCCCTGCCAGGTCCCCGCCGCGCTCCCGGGCCGCCAACGCGCCCAGCGCCGCCTCCAGCGCGGGGTCGCGGCCCTCGCGCCGGTCCTCGCGCGTCACGGCGGCCTCGACGTCGGGCGTCACGCCGCGCTTCTCCAGTCGAACCCCGCCGGAGGTGACGAAGTCGGCCCGGCTGAGGGTCAGGCGCCCGCCGTCAGGCAGGCGCGTCTCCTGCGAAATCAGCACCGCGCCGGCGGTGCGTTCGCCCACCACGACGGCGCGGCCGGCTTCCTGCAGGGCGGCGGGGGTCAATTCGGCGGCGGAGCGGCTTTCCGCGTCGACCAGCACCGCGACCGGGTTGGACACCGGCGCCTCGAGGTCTCCGCACCCGCCCGCCGTGCTGAGCGCGATCCGGCGGCCCGAGCGGGGGGTCCGCGTGGCCCAGACCTGATCGCGCGGCAGGAAGCAGCTCAGCACCGCGTCCGCCTCCATCAGCCGCCCGCCCGGATTGCCGCGCAGGTCGATGACCAGATCGGTTTCAGGCGGAAGGCCGGCCAGTTCCTGCCCCATCCACCGACCGAGTCCGGCCTCGAACCCCTCGACCCTCAACACCACCACGCCCGGACGGGACCGGTCGGCGACGAAGGCCGGCACAGGCTCCATCACCACCGGGGTCAGGGAGAGCGGCCGCTCATGCCCCGCCTCGTCCACGAACGTCATCGCCATGGCCTGTCCGGCGACCACCTCCTGGTCGGGGCTCCAGCCGTCCTGCAGGACCCGCAGGCGCCAGCCCTCCTGAACCCCTGCAGCCTCGGCGGGAGAGCCGCGCCGAACAGCCTCGATCCGGTAGTCGCCGGGATGCTCCGGCGCGGGCCGGAGCGAGAGGCCGACGGCGGCGCGACGCTGCCGCAGGGCGTCCTGCCGTGAGGCGACCGCCGGCGAGGCCGCGCCCGCGTGATCGTCGTCCAGAAGGTCCAGCATCTCATCGAGAACGGCGTACAGCCCGCGATCATCGCGAGCCGCCAGCGCCTGGGGGCGATAGGTGCGCCGGGCGGCGTCCCAGTCCACCCCGTGCAGGCCCGGATCATAGTACTGGCTGCGCACCTCGCCCCAGACGCGGTCGAAGACCCGCTGGTTCATTCGCGCCCGGTCCCGCGTCGATGACGCCGCATCAACGACAGCGCCGCCACCCGCCTCGACCGTCCCCGCAAACGACGGAGCCGCGACGAGCGCGAGGCTCATCGCGGCTGACACGGTCAGTCGTGTGACAAGACGACGGAAGTTCATCCGCCCACGTTATGGCGCCCCGACAGGGCGGGCCAAATCACGAAATCGCGGCGCTGGGTCAATCACCGTCCCGGGTCTCGATCCTGTGGCTGAAAATCCGGACCTCGCCGTTGCGACCCCGCTCTCCGTCCTCGATGAAGCCCGAGTGGTCCGCATCCATGCCGGCGAAGGCCTCGCGCAGGGGCGCGAGGAACTCGGCCTCGCTGATCTTGCCGTCCCCGTCCTTGTCGAGGTCCCGGTCACCGGGACCGTCGACCGCATGAACCATGACGCGAGAGCCCCGCGCCCCCGGCCCGCCCGGACCGCCCGGACCACCGGGGCCGCCGGGTCGCGTGCGCACAACGACCCTGGACTCGGCCCCGCCCGGATCGGGCGTGACGAACACTATCGTGCGATCGCCGTCCCGCTCGAGGCGAAGGGGTTCGCCCTCCTCGCCGGAGCCGCGCCACTCAAACCGGCGGACGTCGCCGGCGCCCGGACGCTCCGCCAGTTCCTCCCCCGACAGACGACCGTCGCCGTCCTTGTCGAGCCGGGCGAAGGCGGCGTTCAGCGGGGCGGCGAACTCCTCCCGGGTGACCTGGCCGTCGTTGTCGGCGTCCAGACCGGGGGCGTCGCCGTCGCCGCCGACGAAGACGACGCGGCTGTGGACCTCCATCCGGGGCGGCAGCGGCGGCGGCGGGTCCTGGGCGAGGATGAGGGACAGCGCGATCATGGAGAGCATGGGCTCGGCTCCTTGTTTGGATGATCCCTTGGAACACGCCGCCCTTGCGCCGGTATTTCAGCGTTCGCCCGAATTGTTTCAGGACTGAAATGACGCGGACGCGGCGCTCCGCCAGAATGGCCCCATGCAAGCAGACGCCCACCGTATTCTCGTCGTTGATGACGATCCCGGCATCCGCGAAGTCCTGTGCGACTACCTGGGCCAGCACGGCTATGACGCCGTCGGCGCCGCCTCGGCCGCGGAGATGGACCGCGCCATCGCCCTGCGCACCCCGGACCTGATCGTGCTGGACCTGATGATGCCGGGCGAGGACGGCCTGTCGGTCTGTCGCCGCGTCTCCGGCAAGGGGACGCCGATCATCATGCTGAGCGCGATGGGCGAGGACATGGACCGGATCATCGGTCTGGAACTGGGCGCTGACGACTACCTGGCCAAGCCGTGCAACCCGCGCGAACTGCTGGCCCGGGTGCGCGCCGTGCTGCGTCGCCCGCGCGAGGAAACCGCCGCGGCCGCCGGCCCCGCCCTGGGCTTCGCCGGCTGGCGACTGGACCTGCTGCGGCGGGAGCTGACGCGGCCGGACGGCGAACAGGTCGGCCTGTCTTCCGGCGAGTTCGCCCTGCTGCACGCCTTCGCCGAACGCCCGGGACGCGTGTTGAGCCGCGACCAGTTGCTGGAACGCGCGCGCGGCGCCGATGCGGACGTCTTCGACCGCGCCATGGACGTGCAGATCAGCCGACTGAGAAAGAAGCTGGACGACGGCTCCGGTCTGGAGATGATCCAGACCCTGCGCGGCGAGGGCTATATGTTCGACGTCAAGGTCGAGCGTCTGCGAGGCGCGGCTTGAAGCGCCCGAGCGCCTTTCCGGTCCTGGTCCAGGTCGCCGCCCTGGCGGTGCTGGCGCTGGTCCTGTCGCAGGCGGTGACCTTCGCCCTGGTCGTGCTGTCGCCGGACCCCCGGCCGGTCGGGTTCAGCATCGACGCCGCCAGCCAGGCCCTGAAAGGGGAGGCGGCGGAGACCTCGGACGGCCGCCCCCTGCGACGCCGGATCACCGACCAGCCCGTTCGGCGCACCGATCGGGACGCGCGCGACCCCGTGGCGATCGCTATCGCCGGATCGCTGGCGGAGCGGCTGGGCGTCCCGCTGGAGCGGGTGAAGGTCTCGGTGGAGCGGGGTCCGCCCCGTCGCAACGGCCCGGGCCCCGACGGCCCGCCGATCCGGATGCGTCCGGCCGGCGATGTGAATTTCGTCTTCGTCCGTCCCGACGAGAAGACCGGCGTCGACGTGACCCACCCCGCGCCCGCAGGCGCCCCGTCCGGCGAGGTCCAGCGGCTTACGGTCCAGCGCGCCGAGCGCGCCGGCCGGGTGGTGGTGAACTCCACCGTCCAGCAGTTCACCATCCGCGCCGACCGCCTGACCTTCGCGCCGTTCACCGCCTCGGTGCAGCAGGACGACGGGCGTTGGGCGACGGTCGAGCCGCCGCGCGGCCTGCTTTCGCCCTGGCAGAAGCGCGTTCTGCTGGCCCTGGGGATCTCGGTCCTGCTGCTGGCGCCGCTGGTGTGGTGGATGGCGCAGCGGCTGACCCGCCCGATCCGGGTGTTCGCCGGCGCGGCTGAACGCCTGGGCGCCGATCCGGAAGCCGAACCGCTGAAGCCGTCCGGCCCCAGCGAGGTGCGGACGGCGATCCACGCCTTCAACGACATGCAGGCCTCGCTGCGCAATCACATGCGCCAGCGCACCCAGACCGTCGCGGCCATCGCCCATGACCTGCGGACGCCCCTGACCCGTCTGCGCTTCCGGGCCGAACAGGCGCCGGACGCTGTCCGTGACCGCATGGTGGCGGACATCGAGGAGATGGACGCCCTCATCGCCCAGGCCATGGCCTTCGTGCGGGGCGAGACGACGCCGGAGCGCAGCGAGCCCCTCGATCTGGGCGCCCTCGCCGCCGACTGCGCGGCCGGCTTCGCGGAGACCGGCGCGGACGTCGCCTTCGAGGGCGGAACGCGACTGGATGTGCTGGCGGACCCGGCGGCCCTGCGACGGGCGCTGGGCAATCTGATCGGCAATGCCGTGAAGTACGGCGGCGGCGCCCGGGTGAAGGCCTTTGCGCTTGAGGAGGCCGCTGTGATCACGGTCGAGGACGACGGGCCGGGCCTGCCGGCACACGAGCTGGAAGCGGTGTTCGAGCCGTTCCGGCGGGGCGAGCAGTCGCGCAACCGCGAGACCGGCGGCGCGGGGCTGGGGCTGACGGTGGCGCGACAGGCGGCGCGGGGCGCGGGCGGCGAAGTGACGCTGTCCAACCGGTCCGGCGGCGGGCTGACCGCCCGCCTGAGCCTGCCCCTGACGCGGACATGAGGCGGGCCTGACGCCGCCGGCGTTACAGTTCATCACGTCTTGTTACAGTCGCGGGGTTGAAACGCCGGGCGCTGGGTCTCATTGAAGCGCCGACCTATATTCCGGCAACAGCCCAAGGGAGCCCCGCTCATGACCGTCCGCGTCGCCATCAATGGTTTCGGCCGCATCGGCCGCCTCGTCCTCCGCTCGATCGTCGAGCACGGCCGTCGCGACATCGAGGTGGTGGCGATCAACGATCTGGGCCCCGTGGCCACCAACGCCCACCTGCTGAAGTACGACTCGGTCCACGGCCGCTTCCCCGGCACGGTCGAGCACGGCGACGACTGGATCGACGTGGGTCTGGGCAAGATCAAGGTGACCGCCGAGCGCGATCCGGCGAACCTGCCGCACAAGGACCTGAACGTCGACATCGCGTTCGAGTGCACCGGCATCTTCACCGCCCGTGACAAGGCCGAGGCCCACCTGAAGGCCGGCGCCAAGCGCGTGCTGATCTCGGCTCCGGGCGAGAACGCCGACAAGACCATCGTTTACAAGGTCAACCACGAGACCCTGACCGCCGACGACATCATCGTCTCGAACGGCTCGTGCACCACCAACGCCCTGGCCCCGGTGGCCAAGGTGCTGAACGACCTGTTCGGCATCGAGCGCGGCTACATGACCACCATCCACGCCTACACCGGCGACCAGCCGACGCTGGATACGATGCACAAGGACCTGTACCGCGGCCGCGCCGCCGCCCTGTCGATGATCCCGACCTCGACCGGCGCCGCCAAGGCCCTGGGCCTGGTCCTGCCGGAACTGAAGGGCAAGCTGGACGGCTCGTCGATCCGCGTTCCGACCCCGAACGTCTCGGTCGTCGACCTGAAGGTCGTCGCCGGTCGTGAAGTGACGGCGCAAGAGATCAACGCCGCCCTGCAAGCCGCCGCCGACGGCCCGATGAAGGGCGTGCTGTTCACGACCAACGACCCGGTCGTGTCCACCGACCTGAACCACATCGCGGCCTCGTCGACCGCCGCCCTGCCGCAAACGCAGGTCGTCGACGGCAAGCTGGCCCGCGTGCTGAGCTGGTACGACAACGAGTGGGGCTTCGCGACCCGTATGTCGGACACCGCGCTGCAGATGGCGAAGTTCCTCTGATGAAGACGCGGCGCCCCTGGAGCCACCGGGGCGCCGCCCTTCTCGTCGCCATTCTGGGCCTGATCGCCGGGCCGGCGATCTATCAGGCAGCCGGCTTCGTCCGGTTTTCGTTCCAGCCGCATACGGTCTCGTCAGGATGGCCGATTGTCGCGGCGCTGCTCGTCCCGGGGCTCTTCTGGCTCGCTTCGGCAATCTGGTTGTTCACCCGGCTCCGCGGTCGAACACGCTGGCTTTTCGCCATCGTCACAACGCTCCTAGCCCTTGCCCCCGTCGTCGCCATGAAGCTTGAAAAGCCGAAGGCGTCTCGAACCATCGTCCTTTCACCGGCTGAAGCCGAAGCCTGGAAGAATTTCCGCCCATGACCTTCCGCACCCTCGACGACGCCAAGGACCTCGCCGGCAAGACCGCGCTGGTTCGCGTGGACTTCAATGTGCCGATGGAGGCCGGGAAGGTCACCGAGGACACCCGGCTGCGCGTCGCCCTGCCGACGATCCAGAAGCTGCGCGACGCGGGCGCCAGGGTGGCGCTGCTGGCCCACTTCGACCGCCCCAAGGGCCAGCGCGTCGCGACCATGAGCCTGAAGCCGGTGGTCGAGCCGCTCGAGACCCTGCTGGGCGCGCCCGTGCGCTTCGCCGACGACTGCGTGGGCGATGTGGCCCGGACTGCCGTCGCCGATCTGGATGCGGGCGGGGTGGTCCTGCTGGAGAACGTCCGCTTTCACGCCGGCGAGGAAAGCAACGACCCGGCCTTCGCCGCGCAGTTGGCGGAACTGGGCGATGTCTATGTGAACGACGCCTTCTCGGCCGCGCACCGCGCCCACGCCTCGACCGAGGGTCTGGCCCGCCTTCTGCCAGCCTATGCGGGCGAGTCGATGCGCCGCGAACTGGATGCGCTGGACGCCGCGCTGGGCAATCCGCAAAAGCCGGTGATCGGCATCGTCGGCGGGTCCAAGGTGTCGACCAAGCTGGACCTGCTGAAGAACCTCGTCAGCAAGCTGGACCGTCTCGCCATCGGCGGCGGCATGGCCAACACCTTCCTGTTCGCGCAGGGGCACGATGTCGGCGCCTCGCTGTGCGAGAAGGATCTGGCCGACACCGCGCGTGAGATCATGGCGGAAGCCGAGGCCAAGGGCTGCGAACTGCTGCTGCCGGTCGATGTGGTGACGGCCAAGGGCCTGACGCCGGGCGTCGAGCCGGACGTGCGAGGGCTGGACGCCATCCAGGCCGATGACCGCATCCTGGACGCCGGTCCGGAGACCGTCGCCCGCCTGATCGCGGCGATGGATGCGTCGAAGACCCTGATCTGGAACGGTCCGCTGGGCGTGTTCGAGGTGCCCCCGTTCGACCGCGCCACGGTGGCCGCCGCCAGGCACGCGGCGGAACTGGCCAAGGCCGGCAAGCTGGTCGCCGTGGCCGGCGGCGGCGACACCGTCGCGGCCCTGCACCATGCCAAGGTCGCCGACGACATGACCTTCGTTTCGACCGCCGGCGGCGCCTTCCTGGAGTGGATGGAAGGCAAGCCCCTGCCCGGCGTCGAAGCGCTTCAGGCCTGACCGGCTTCGCGGGCGTCGCTTGCCCGCCACAGGCCCGTTCTTCCTCGCAGGGACGGGCCTGCCCGGCTGTAACACAGCGTGACTTCCATCCGTCGCCGGTCTAAACCCTGCCCAAAATCAAAAGGGATCAGGAGACCACGCCATGGCGCGCATCACGCTGCGACAACTGCTCGATCACGCGGCCGAGGAAGGCTACGGCCTGCCCGCCTACAACATCAACAACATGGAGCAGGGCCTCGCGATCATGGAGGCCGCCCATGAGGTCAACGCGCCGGTCATCATCCAGGCCTCGCGCGGCGCCCGCAGCTACGCCAACGACATCGTCCTGGCCAAGCTGATCGACGCCCTGGCGGAACTGTATCCTCACATCCCGGTCTGCATGCACCAGGACCACGGCAACGGACCGGCGACCTGCGCGACCGCCATCCAGTACGGCTTCACCTCGGTGATGATGGACGGCTCGCTGGAAGAGGACGCCAAGACCCCGGCCAGCTACGAGTACAACGTCGACGTCACCCGCCGCGTCACCCAGATGGCCCACAGCTGCGGCGTCTCGGTCGAGGGCGAGCTGGGCGTGCTGGGTTCGCTGGAAACCGGAATGGGCGAGGCCGAGGACGGCCACGGCTTCGAAGGCAAGCTGGACCACTCGGCCCTGCTGACCGACCCGGATCAGGCCGTCGATTTCGTGCGCGCCACCAAGGTCGACGCTTTGGCCATCGCCATGGGCACCAGCCACGGCGCCTACAAATTCAGCCGCAAGCCGGACGGCGAAGTGCTGGCCATGAACGTGATCGAGGAGATCCACCGCCGCCTGCCGGACACCCATCTGGTCATGCACGGCTCGTCCTCGGTGCCTCAGGACCTGCAGGACATCATCAACCAGTACGGCGGCCAGATGCCCCAGACCTGGGGCGTGCCGGTCGAGGAAATCCAGCGCGGCATCAAGCACGGCGTGCGCAAGATCAACATCGACACCGACAACCGGATGGCCATCACCGGCGCCATCCGCAAGGTGCTGGCCGAGAAGCCGGGCGAGTTCGATCCGCGCGCCTATCTGAAGCCCGCCAAGGAAGCCATGCGGAAGCTGTGCGTCGAGCGTTACCAGCAGTTCGGTTGCGAGGGGCAGGCCTCGAAGATCAAGCCGCTGTCGACCGCCCAGATGGCCAAGCGCTACGCCTCGGGCGAACTGGACCCGCACTTCGGCGGCGCCGCCTCGCGCGCCGCCTGATCCGGCCTTGAGTTACGGCGCCTCACCAGGCGCCGTAGAGCCTCTGGAAACGATAGCGGACGTCACGGGCATTGCGCTCGGCGTCATCCAGCTCGCGCTGCGCACGACGCCAGTCCCGCTCGGTGTCCTCGCGCTCCCGGCGGATTTCCTGGATGCGGTTGCGGATCTGGTCGCGTTGCTCGTCGGTCAGGCCGTCCTGACGCAGTTCACGCTGCTTGGCGGTGATCTTGTCGTCGAGTTCCTCGAGCCGCGCGCCGTAGCTGTTGATGCTGCTGCGGACCGTCGAGACAGCCTGTTCGGCCGCGTAGACCAGCTGGCCGTCCTGATAGGCCGGCAGGAAGTCCCGCTCCAGATCGCGTGGGCAGACGCCGTTGTAGGCCGCGCCGCTGCGCCCCTGGGCGAAACCGTTGGGCAGGGTGCAGTAACGCAGCACGCCCTGCGCCCAGCCCGCGCGATAGGCGCCGTCGTCCGGAGTGATGCCGTGTTTGGAGCAGGCCTCAGCATGCTCGCCCAGCCGGCTCTGGGCGTAGCCGGCCGCACCGTCGGAGAAGCCGCGGCCGCCCCAGTCGCCGGCCATGCACTCTTCCGCACTCATCGTCGCGCAACTGCCCAGAGACGCGCCGGCGACGACCAGAGCCATACCGATCCAGATGATACGCATGAGGCCCTCCCCCGAAGACGGTTAACACACTACCTTAAGGCGCAGCTTGTTCCAAGTCGGGTTTGACCCGCGACGACCGGGGCGTGCTAGACGGAACGACCGCCGTGCGGCGGCGGAGTAGATGGTGCCCGACGAACCCCTGCTGAGCGATGACGAGGACGGCGCGGTGCTGGAAGCCCGCATAGAGACCGGCGGCGTCCGTCTGGACAAGGCGCTGGCGGAGGCCTTTCCAACCCTGTCGCGGGCCCGGTTGCAGGCCCTGCTGGCCGAAGGCGCCGTCACCCTCGAGGGAGAAAGCGTCTCGGGCGGATCGTCCAAGGCGAAGGCAGGCCTGTACGCCATCACCCTGCCCCCGGTCGCCCCGGCGACGCCTCAGCCCGAGGCGATCCCGCTGACGGTTTTGTATGAAGACGCGGACCTGATCGTCATCGACAAGCCTGCCGGCATGGCGGCCCACCCGGCGCCCGGGACCGAGACCGGAACGCTGGTCAACGCCCTGCTCGCCCATTGCGGTGAGAGCCTTTCGGGGATCGGCGGCGTCGCCCGACCGGGGATCGTGCATCGGCTCGACAAGGACACCTCCGGCGTCATGGTCGCCGCCAAGACGGACCGGGCGCATCAGGGACTCTCGGCCCTGTTCGCCACCCATGACATCGAGCGGACCTATATCGCCCTGACGCGCGGTGCACCGAGCCCGGCCAGGGGACGGATCGAGACCCTGATCGGGCGCTCGTCATCCGACCGCAAGAAGATGGCCGTGCTGAAATCCGGTGGGCGGAACGCCATCACCGACTACGAGGTCCAGCGCACCTTCGGCGAGCCCGCGCGCGCGGGCGGCGCGCCGCCAGCCGCGCGGGTCGCCTGCACCCTGCATACCGGACGGACCCATCAGATCCGGGTGCATCTGGCCTCAAAGGGCGCGCCGATCCTCGGCGACCCCGTCTACGGCTCCGGAAGCCCCGGCATCCCTGTGCGCGCTGCCGTCGCGGAGGCGGGATTGACCCGACAGGCGCTGCACGCAGCTGTCCTGGGCTTCGTCCACCCCGTCACCGGCGAGGCCCTGCGGTTCGAAACGTCGCCGCCTGCCGATATGCAGACACTCGAAACCCTCCTCACCCAGCTCTGAAGGTCTTCCGATGCTCGACCCGGAAATCCACGATAACGCCGACGCCAGGCGCTACGAGCTGACCATCGACGGCGAGATCGCCGTCGTGACCTACAACCTGTCGCCGCCGAACCTGATGATCAACGAGACCCTGGTGCCGGAACGTCTGGAAGGCCGGGGCATCGCCAGCCGGCTGGCGAAACACGTCATCGAGGACGCCCGGGCGCGTGGTCTGCTGATCCTGCCGGTCTGCCCCTTCTTCTCCAGCTATCTGCAGAAGCACCCGGAACATGCCGAGGTCGTTCACCCGACCTATCGGCAGATTCTGGGAATCTGAGTTCTCAGCCGCGCCCCTCTTCAGGGGCGCGGCGCCGGCCTGGCCCGGCTCCCCTCCACGGCGGGCAGGCCCTCGATTTCGAGGGCGTAGGGGGGACCAAAGAACAGGGGGCACGGGAACTCGTCGCCATTGCGATCGTAGTTCGCGGCGACCAACCGTCCGCCCACATCTCCGCCCAAGCGCTCTCTGACAGGCTCAAGGTCCAGGACCGGCCCCAGACGTTCCCCCGTGATATTGAATGTGCCAGCGTAGACCACCGCCCCCTCGGGCGCCTCAAATGACGGGCCGCCGAGACAGAAGTTGAACGAACCGCTCTCCCCCAGAATCCATCGACCGGGCGGCACCGTGAAGCTGTACCAATTCCCCTCCCGGCCTATGAAAAGCGGGGCGGTCCATCCCTGAGCCAGATAGCGTTTGGCGGTCTGCCCCTCTCCATCATCTCGCTGAACGAACCCGAGGTTGGTGCCGTACGAGAAGGTCCCGCCTTGCACCCGGAAGATGATGACCGCCTTCCCGGCGGCCGGGGGTTTGAACCTGCCGTCCTTGCGGATGAGCTCATACTGGACATGTCGTTGAGGCTGGACCGCCGCCGGAGGCTCGCCTTGCGCGGCCACCAGCGTGAAGATGCGCGTGGTGACATCCGCGCGGACCGGAACCGGCGGCTCTCCACTCCAGCGAACGGAAGACGGGCGAGAGCCTTCGTTGCCCCATTCGCGAACCAGTTCACCGACCGGGCTCTCCGCCCCCACCATTCCATCAAGTTCGGCGCGCAGAGCATCGTCGTTCAGATCATTGAGCCGCGCCTGCTCGACTTCGGGAAGCGAAACCACACGCCATCCACGCGCAACCATGCATGTTTCCATCCGACCGGCATTGATGGATGCAATGTAGCGCTCGACCGGGCCGCTCCAGATCAGGCGGCTCAGGAAGCTTGAGTTCACCGGCGCGTCCGGCGCGGGAGGACCGAGAAGGTACACGCCGCACGCCGTCATGTCGGCGTTCTGCTCCGCCAGCGTCGCTCCGACACGGTTGAAGTAGGTCGCGCCCGATCGGCCCCCGTTGAAATAGTCGGCTTCCCCCGGGTCAGACGCCACCAGCAGAAGCGCCCCCGCGACCATGGATGTAAGCTGCATGAATCCCCCTTCAGCAGCGACGACTAAGTCCGGAAGAAGCGTGCTTTCGCAAGCCGAAACAAGTCAGTCTTGATTAAGAACTTACTATCCGCTATAAGCTCCCTCGACTGGCGTAGTGGCGCCCGGGCAACGGTCACGCTTTCGTGTGACAATCCGCCTCTGACAAAGACGGAAACCCGTCCCCATCTATCCGGTTGAGGGGTGAGGCGTCGGTGCACATTCGGTGGCCGATACCGTTGGACCCGCTCGGGAATACGGTCGGAGGGACCACAGACTATGGCTTCCAATACTACGCTCGCGGTGATGTCGCCCGAACAGGGGCTCTCGCGCTATCTGACGGAAATCCGCAAATTTCCGATGCTGGCCAAGGACGAGGAGTTCATGCTGGCCAAGCGCTGGACCGAGCACCAGGACCCCGAGGCCGCCCACCGCCTCGTCACCTCGCACCTTCGTCTCGTGGCCAAGATCGCCATGGGGTATCGCGGCTACGGCCTGCCGATCGGCGAAGTGATCTCCGAGGGCAACGTCGGCCTGATGCAGGCGGTCAAGAAATTCGACCCGGACAAGGGCTTCCGCCTGGCGACCTACGCCATGTGGTGGATCCGCGCCTCGATCCAGGAATACATCCTGCGCAGCTGGTCGCTCGTGAAGATGGGCACGACCGCCGCGCAGAAGAAGCTGTTCTTCAACCTGCGCAAGGCCAAGAGCCAGATCTCGGCCTTCGAGGAAGGCGACCTGCACCCCGATCACGTCGACCAGATCGCGACCAAGCTGGGTGTGACCAATCAGGACGTGATCGACATGAACCGCCGTCTCGGCGGCGACGCCTCGCTGAACGCCCCGCTGCGCGCGGACGGTGAGAGCGAGTGGCAGGACTGGCTGGCGGACGACACGGCCGTCTCGCAGGAGACCCAGCTGGCGGAAGACGAGGAGAAGTCGATCCGCATGAGCCTGCTGCAGGAGGCCATGGAAGAGCTGACCGACCGCGAGAAGCACATCCTGACCGAACGTCGCCTGAAGGATGATCCGGTGACGCTGGAAGAACTGGCCGGCGAATACGGCGTCAGCCGTGAACGGGTGCGCCAGATCGAGGTGCGCGCCTTCGAGAAGCTGCAGAAGGCGATGCGCGCCGCTGCCGAAGAGCGGAACCTCGTCGACGCCTGACAGCGCGGGTCGACGGAGCCACAGTGATCAGGGCGGGCTGGTTCAGCCCGCCTTTTTCATGCCTGCGGCGGAATGCATGGCCAGAAGGCCGCCGATCGGGGCCGACAGCGTCTCCTTCGAGCCCTGCCCCGCCGCGAGGCTGACCTCAAGCGCGCCGACCGCGACGACGAGCCGCGTATCGGCCGCCTTCAGGGCAATCGTCTTCAGGGCTCCCGCCTGCTCGCGGATGGCGCGGACGGCCTGCATCGGATCCCGATCAAACTGATCCAGGGCGGCGGCGAGGATGCGCATCGCCTGATCCTTTGCGGCGTCGAGCGCATTGGCGCCCGCCGCATTCCGATCGCCCTTCCGCTTCGCCGGGCCGGTGTATTCGCCCGAGTTGAACCGCCGACGGTCCGGGCCGACATAGCCGACGGCCTCGATCCAGTCGCGCGGCTTGAGGGCGACATTCTCCACCCGTTTCCAGAGATCGCCGCTGGTGAAGGGTTTGCGCAGGAACTCGTGCACGCCGGCGTCCCGGGCGCCGAGAATGGTCGTCGCGGTGGCCTCGCTGGTGACCATGATGATCGGCGCCCGACGGCAGTCCATGTCGGAGCGGCGGATGCGACGGGACAGACTCTCGCCGTCCAGCCCGGGCCCCGTCCGTTCCGTGAAAATGAGACCGGGCTCCAGGGCGGCGGCCGCTTTCAGCGCGCGCGATTCATCCGCCTCAACGACCACATCCCGCGAGCCCAGCGCCTTCACGATATCGGTCAGCAGCCGCGCGGCGTGCGGGTTCGGGTCCACGATCAGGACCCGCTTCGTCACCGGCTCGATCCGGGCGAGGATGCGACGATCAACAGAAAACAAGGGCGAACCTCCTCAGGCCCGCTCCTTATGCCGTCACAGGGTTAAATTGCGTTGAACGCTAAGGAGTTGTCCCTACCCGAGGAAGGGATCACGCATCAGGATCGTATCGTCCCGCTCGGGGCTGGTGGACAGCAGGGCGACCGGCGCGCCGATCAGCTCCTCAATCCGCCGCACATACTTGATCGCATTGGCGTTGATGTCCTTGAAGCTCCGGACCCCGGCGGTGCTTTGGCTCCAGCCTTCCAGCTCCTCGAAAACGGGTTCGGCCGCCGCCTGGTCCTTCAGGCTCGAAGGCAGATAGTCCAGCACTTCGCCGTTCACCCGATAGCCGACGCAAATTTTCAGCGTCTCCAGACCGTCCAGCACATCCAGCTTGGTCAGGGCGATGCCGTCGATGCCGTTGATCGCCACAGATTGACGGACCAGCACGGCGTCGAACCAGCCGCAGCGGCGGGCGCGGCCGGTGTTGACGCCCACCTCGCGACCGACGGTGGCCAGATGCTCACCCACAGCATCGTTGAGTTCGCAGGCGAACGGCCCCTCGCCGACGCGGGTGGTGTAGGCCTTCACGATGCCCAGCACGTAGCCGACGCCGCGCGGGCCGATGCCCGCCCCGGCAGCGGCCTGACCGGCGACGGTGTTGGAGCTGGTGACATAGGGATAGGTGCCGTGATCGACGTCGAGGAAAGCGCCCTGCGCGCCCTCGAACAGCACGCGCTTGCCGGACTTCTGCGCCTGATCCAGCACGCGCCAGGCCGGCTTTACATAGGGCAGTATCTTCGGCGCGATCTCGAGCAATTGGTTCAGCAGGGCCGCAGGATCGATCGGCTCCAGCCCCAGACCGGCGCGCAGCGGGTCATGGTGCGAGCGCAGACGGTCGATCTTGACCTTCAGGTCCTCGGCATCGGCGAGATCGCAGACGCGGATCGCCCGACGACCGACCTTGTCCTCGTAGGCGGGACCGATGCCCCGGCCCGTAGTGCCGATCCTGGCGCCGGGCGCGCTGGCGGCCGCCTCGCGCGCCACGTCCAGCGCCGGATGGATCGGCAGGATCAGGCAGGCGTTGTCCGCGATGGTCAGGATGTCCGGGGTGATGGCCACGCCCTGGGCCTGGATCTTCTCGATCTCGCCGACCAGGTGCCAGGGATCGACGACCACGCCGTTGCCGATGATCGAGGGCTTGCCCTGCACCACCCCCGACGGCAGCAGCGCCAGCTTGTAGACCTTGCCGTCCACGACCAGCGTATGGCCCGCGTTGTGACCGCCCTGGAACCGCACGACCATGTCGGCCCGGTTCGACAACCAGTCGACGATCTTGCCCTTGCCTTCGTCGCCCCACTGGGCGCCGACCACTGCAACGTTCGCCAAGACACTTCTCCGCTGATCCGGTTTCCGGAATGCGGGCGCAGCCTATAGCGGGGGAATCGTCGGGTGTCCCGTCAGTCGGCGGAATATTCCGCGATCGCCGTTTCGAACGCCCAGTCCAGCCAGGGGGTCACGGCCTCGATGTCCGCCGCCTCGACCGTGCAACCGCACCAGATGCGGAGGCCGGCAGGGGCGTTTCTATGCCCCTCAATGTCAAAGGCGGCCCCCTCGTCTTCCACCAAGGCCTTCATGCGGGTCACGAGCGCTCGCCGCGCATCGTCATCCAGGGCCTCGACCCGGGGATCGACGATCTTCAGACAAACCGAGGTGGTCGACCGGATATCGGCGTCCTCGGCCAGGTAGGCGATCCACGGCGTCGCGGATACCCAGCGATCAAGGGCGGCGGCGTTCGCGTCCGTGCGGGCGATCAGGGCTTCCAGGCCGCCGATGGACAGTCCCCACTCGACGCCATCGATCCAGTCCTCAAGGGTCCAGACCGAGAAGGTGTTCAACATCGACCCCGTCGCAAGCGTCCGCTCGAAGCCGTTCTCTCCCCGCAGTCGCAGGACCTTCGGAACCGGACGCGGCGGCTCGAACCGGTCCAGCCGTTCGACCGCACGAGGCGAGAGCGCCGCGACGCCCAGCCCGGCCTCCCCGCCCAGGGCCTTCTGGAAGCTGAAGGTCACCACGTCCAGTTTCCCGAACGGCAGCGGCATGGCGAAAGCCGCCGACGTCGCGTCGCAGATCACGATCCCTTCGCGCTCGGTGGACAACCAGTCACTACCCGGTGCCTTCACGCCGGACGTCGTGCCGTTCCACGGAAACACCAGGTCCTTCGCCGGATCGACCCGTGAGGTGTCCGGAAACCGGCCCCACGGCGCCGAAAGGATTTCAGGCTCAAGGTTCAGATGGGATTTGGCGTCCGTCGCCCAGACCTTGCCGAAATTCTCGAAGGCCATGACCTGCACAGGCCGTTCCCCGAGCATCGACCACATGGCCGCCTCGACCGCCCCGGTATCCGAGCCCGGCACATAGACCATCACCCAGTCATCGGGCACCTGCAGCAGAGCCCGGGTCATCTGCAGTCCGTAGGCAAAACGTTGGACCACCTCAGGTGCGCGAATGCCGCGGCCAAGAAGGCCGTGAGGAATAGCCTGCGAGGACCATCCGGGGCGCTTTGCCGTCGGACCGGACGAGAACCAGGGGCGTTCGGGTTTGATGCTGGGCTTGCGGGTCATGGGTCAGTCCCGGAAAGGCCGGATCGGTCCCGCGTCGCGAACCTTCTGCGCCAGCCTGTCCAGCGCCTCATCGGCCTCCGGCAGGACGATCATCAACTTCGCCAGCAAATCACCGCGCTTGCCGTTGGCGAAGGCGCCCCGCCCCTTGAGCCGCAGGATCTTGCCCGAGTTGGATCCCTTGGGAATGGTCAGGCTGACCGTCCCTTCGGGCGTTCGCACGGGCACCTTCCCGCCGAGCACGGCGTCATATAACGGGACCGGCTGCTCCATGGTCAGGTCGGCGCCCTCCCGGGTGAAGACCGGATGCGGCGCCAGCTTCAACTCGATCAGGGCGTCGCCGTTTTCCCCGCCGCGGCCGGGCATGCCCTGCCCCTTCAGCCGGATCGTCTGTCCGTCGCCCGCCCCCTTGGGAATGGCCACGTCCAGGGTCCGGCCGTCGGAAAACTGGATCCGGCGGGTCGCGCCTGAGATCGAGTCCTCAAGGCTGATCTCGAGCGTTGCGCGGACGTCCTGGCCCTTCGGGGAAAACCCGCCCCGCGCGCCGCCCGGCCGGGCGCCGCCGCCAAACATGCCGCCGAAAATCTCGTCTAGGTCGATATTCTCGAAACCGCCCCGCGCGCCGCCCTGCCCGAAGGGGCCCTGACCAAAGCCGCCCGGCCCACGGTCTCCGCCGCCGCCGAATCCCCGGAACTGTTCACGGCCGTCGACATCGATCTCGCCGCGATCAAATTTCGCGCGCTTGTCCTTGTCGCCAAGGATATCGAAGGCGGCGGTCACCCGCTTGAAGCGGTCTTCGGCAGCCTTGTCGCCAGGGTTCTTGTCCGGGTGCAAATCCTTGGCGAGTTTGCGGAACGCCTTCTTGACCTCGTCCTGGCTCGCGCCCCGGGCTACGCCCAATTCCTTGTAGGGATCGCCGGCCACGTTCGAGTTCGCTCCTGTCTTCGCGGTGGAGCATTTCAGTTAGGCCATCCGCGGGATTCCGCAAACCTCATCCTGCCGACATCGGCGGATTACAACGCCAGGACGGCCTCCTCTCCCCAACCGTACCCGTCGCCCCACTGGGCGACCGATACAGTCGCATGTCCGTAGACACCGTCCGGAAAGTCCGACGCAACCTGCTCCGCCGAAGAGAAAGCCTGCAGATCGGTGGTTTCGATTTCACGCCGAACGGTATTGCCCTCGGCAAGGCGGACGCGAAACCGCAGCGGATCGCTCTGCCGGTCCGCGCCGTCCCAGCTGTCGCCCCAGAGCCGCGAGCGGGGAATCCAGCGAACCTCAACGCCACCGTCACCAAGGCGAAGGCACTGAAGGTGAGCCGGGCTCCAGGGGCGCATATGCCGGCCGGTGAACTCGAAGACGGTATCAGCGACCGTCGCTCCCCCCGGGGTCCCGACCGGCCCCGCCCTCCAGACGAGGGGAAGGCGCTGCTCGCCGGCGGCGATTGACGCCCGTCGGGTCTCCGCCCCCAGAAAGACGACAAGGCCGCCAGTTGACGCCCCTGCCCGCATCGCGTCCTCCGAACCGAACTGTCCTCGCAGCAGGTTTGAAAGACGCCACACGCCGTCGCCGACCATGTCAGCACGGTGAAACTGAACGATTTCCCAGCCCCTTGTCCTTCGTTTCGGGCGCGACGGCCCGTCGTCGATCCGCAACGGATCGTCGCCAGCTCAGCATCATGATCTCCTTGGAGCGGGAGCGGGACCGCCGCTCCGGATCGGTCCTTCCGGTGATGCCCAAAGTATGCGGCGCCAGCGACCAGCCGCCGGAATATGGCCGACTGCTTTTTATTAGCCTTTGAGTTATCTCGGGTTTGTCTGACAAATCCCGTCAGGCGTCACCGACCTCAGACGCCCCGCTCCTCCCGCCATTCAGGCGCCTCGAAGTCCAGCGCGTCCTCGGCCTCCTTCAGCGCGAGTTCGGATACGGTCTGCCCTCGTACCGACACTCCGGCCTCATGCACGGTCTCGCGGCTGCCCGAGACCAGAGGATGCCAGGCCGCCAAAGGTCGGCCCTCGTGCAAGCGGCGGTAAGCGCACGACTTCGGCATCCATTCCAGGGCCTCGATATTCTGCGGCGTCAACTTGATGCAGTCGGGCACCGTGGCCTTGCGGTTCGCATAGTCGGAACAGGTGCAACGAACCGGATCGAACAGCTTGCAATGCACCCGGGTCGGGATGACCTCGCCCGTATCCTCGTCCTCGAAACGCACCAGACAGCAAAGGCCGCACCCGTCGCACAGGCTTTCCCACTCCTCGCGGGTCATCTGTTCAAGGGTCTTGGTTTCCCAGAAGGCGCTCATGCGCGGCTCCTTACGCCGATCGACGCCGCATGTCGCGGTCAGTGACTGACGGACTTGGAGAACAGATTGATCACCGCGACCCCGCCGACAATCATCGTCAGACCGGCGATCGCCGGAGGATCCAGCCTCTGCTTGAACAGAACCACGCCGATCGTCGCGATCATGACGACGCCCAGTCCACTCCAGATGGCGTAGGCCAGCCCCACCGGGATCTGTCTCAGAGCTATGGAAAGCAGGTAGAAGGCCAGCGTGTAGCAGAGCGCCATCCCGATCGTCGGCCAGGGGCGGGTGAATTGCTGCGACAACTGCAGGAGCGTTGTACCCGCGACCTCAAGGCCGATCGCCGCCGCCAGTGCGCACCAGGTCAGCGGGCTCACGTCCCGGCCTCCATCAGCACGTGCCCCGGCGTCAGCAGCGAGAGAAGCGCCTGTCGTTGTTCCGATGAGACCGGATAGACCCCGAAAATGTCCGACATCCACAATCCGTCGGCCACCAGTCGCAGCAACAAGGCGTCGTCTGCGCCAACGGGGTCAGTCGGGTCGTCCGCCCGCGCCGCCGCGGTGGCTGCGGTCCAGCGATCGCGCAGCGAAGGCTCGAGGGCGCAAGCGGCGAGAATCGCCCGCCCGATGCTCATGTCATCCGGCGTCACGGCGTCATTGATCGTGACCCGCAGGTAGGCCCGCGCCAACCGGCCATAGGGCTGCGGGTCCCGCGCCGCCTCCGCTATGATGGCGTCGCTGAACATCGCGCCCAGGTGATCCACGACACCTTCCAGCAACGCCATCTTGCTCGGGAAATGGTGCAGAAGCGCGCCCTTGCTGACCGTGGTTCGCGCCGCCACGGCGTCGAGGGTGAACCCCTTGGGACCGACCTCTGCGATCACCTCAAGGGCCTTTTCGAGAACTTCCGCGCGAGTCGTATCCGGGGCGCGTCGACGGGTCAGCGTATCCATAGTCCGCTACATACCGTCCGGACGGTATGGGTCAAGTCATGACCGGTGGCGAGCCGCCGCGCCCTCCTCTATATGGCCGCCATGGCTGCCCGTCCCCCGTTGATCGCCCTCAAGGATGTCCGTCTCCAGGACGGTCCCCGCCCCCTGTTCGACGGTGTCGACATGGCCATCGAGCCGCGCACGCGCGCCGCCCTCGTGGGCCGTAACGGTGCGGGGAAATCCACCCTGATGAAGCTCGTCATGGGCCTGATCGAGCCCGACGCCGGCGACCGTTCCGTCCAGGCCGGCACCCGCTTCGCCTATGTCCCGCAGGAGCCGGACATCAGGGGCGATACCCTGCTGGACTACGCCGCCTCCGGCGAAGCCGAGCGCTGGACCGCCGAGAGCTGGCTGACCACCTTCGGGCTCGACCCCAACAAGTCGACCGTCAATCTCTCGGGCGGCGAGACTCGACGCGCGGCTCTCGCCAAGGCCTTCGCCGAGGAGCCGGACCTGCTCCTGCTCGACGAACCGACCAACCACCTCGACATCCTGGCCATTGAACTTCTCGAGAACGAACTGCTCTCGGCCCGTTTCGCCGTTCTGGTCGTCAGCCACGACCGCGCCTTCCTGAACCGGGTCACCCAGTCGGTGCACTGGCTGGAGGGCCGCAAGGTCCGCACCCTCGACAAGGGCTTCATCGCTTTCGACGAATGGGCCGCCAAGGTGATGGAGGAGGAAGCCGAGTCCCTTCGTCGCCTGACCAAGCGGATCGAGGCCGAGACCTATACCTTCTACCGCTCGATCACGGCCCAGCGCACCCGCAACGAAGGCCGCGCACGCGCCCTGCAGGCGATGCGCGCCGACCGCGCCGAGCGCGTCCGCGACCTCCCGCGCGAGCTCCAGCTCGGCGTCGACAGCGGCGCCGTCTCGGGCAAGCTCGTGGCCGATCTGAAGGGTGTCACCAAGCGTTTCGGCGACCGGACCATCTTCAAGGGGCTGACCACCCGCGTCATTCGCGGCGACCGGCTCGCCATCGTCGGCCCCAACGGTGCGGGCAAGACGACGCTGGTGAAGGTTCTTCTCGGCGAGCTCGCGCCCGATGAGGGTACGGTCCGCATGGGCGCCAATCTGGAGCCGGTCTATCTCGATCAGTCGCGTGAGGGGCTGAAGTCGGACATGACCCTTTGGGACGCGCTGACCCCGGGCGGAGGCGACTCCATCCTCGTGCGCGGCCACTCCAAACACGTCGCCGCCTACGCCAAGGAATTCCTGTTCCAGGAAGGCCAGCTGCGCCAGCCGATCTCGACCCTGTCGGGCGGTGAGCGGAACCGCTTGCTGCTGGCCCGCGCCCTGGCCAAGCCGGCCAACATGCTGATCCTCGACGAGCCCACCAACGACCTCGACATGGATACCCTCGAGAAACTCGAGGAACTGCTTGAAAGCTATGACGGCACCCTGATC
Source organism: Brevundimonas sediminis (assembly GCF_048799765.1). NCBI lineage: Bacteria > Pseudomonadati > Pseudomonadota > Alphaproteobacteria > Caulobacterales > Caulobacteraceae > Brevundimonas > Brevundimonas sediminis. Next base: position 101,233 of record NZ_JBLYQK010000003.1, on the reverse strand, counting down.
CTCGTCAGCCACGACCGCGACTTCGTGGATCGGCTCGCGACCTCGACCATCGCCATGAACGGGCGCGGCGACATCGTCGAAACCCCCGGCGGCTGGTCCGACTTCGTCCGCCAGAACCCGGGCTTCCTCGCCCCGCCCCCGACGGAGGTGAAGCGGACCGGTTCGACAGAGGCCGCCACACCCACTCCGCCCGCCCAGACGAAGAAGCCCGGCAAGCTGTCCTTCAAGGACGTGCACCGTCTGAAGGAACTCGAGGGTCTGCTGGAAGCCCTGCCCGTCCAGATCGAGAAGCAGGAGGCCATTCTCGCCGATCCGACTCTCTACAGCCGCGATCCCGCCGCCTTCGACCGCGCCATGAAAGCCGCCGGGAAGGCCCGCACCGACCTTGAGAACGCCGAACTGGAATGGCTGGAGCTTGAGGAGAAGAAGGCCGCGCTCACCGCTTAGCGGCGGCCGCACGCCGCATCGTTCCGCACCCTGAAGCCGCCTAACGTCGCGCCATGCCCGCAACCGTCAGACACCTTGAGCTCAGTCCCTCCGAGCGTCGCGCGGCGGAGCGCATCAATGCCGCGCTCGCCCTCGCACCGCGCCTGAAAACTGACAACTGGAGACTGGAGGCCGGCCAATGGGCCAGCACCATGTTCGGCGGCGCAGCACAGCGGGTCACTGCCGCGTGGCTCAAACGCAAGGGCGTTCGGGTTGAGACAGTCCGGGTCTCCGCCCCGAACGGGGCCGTCCATCTGAGAGTGCTCAGGCCGCCACATCCACCCCGTGGTGTCGTTCTCGACATGCACGGCGGCGGCTGGGTCGTCGGCAGCGCCGGATTGAACGACCGCATCAATGCCGACCTGGCCGCCGAGGCCGGCTTCGCCGTGGTGTCGGTGGACTACCGATTGCTGAATGAACGCCGCGGCGTTCTGCTCGAGCACGCCATCTCCGACTGCACAGCCGCCGGGCTCTGGCTCGCGGAAAACGCCGCCGCGCAGTTCGGCACGACGACCCTGTTCCTCGTGGGAGAATCCGCTGGCGCACATCTGGCGGCGTTGACGGCCCTGGCGCTGCGTGACGCCCAACGCCTTCAGGCCTTCAGGGCCTGTGTCTTTGTGTACGGGGTCTTCGATCTTTCGGGCACACCCTCCGTTCGCGCGGCCGGTCCGGACACCCTGCTGCTGAACGGGCCGACTATGGCCGCCGATCTCGCGCGTCTCCTGCCTGATCGGAATGAAGCCGAGCGTCGTCACCCTGACGTCTCTCCGCTTTACGCGGACATGGAGGGCCTGCCTCCGGCCCTCTTTATTTCCGGCGAACTGGACCCGCTGCGGGACGACAGCCGTCTGATGGCTGACTCTTGGTCAGCGGCCGCCCCCAGCGTTCTGCTGCGGGTCCCCCTCGCCCCCCACGGTTTCGTGCATTTCGGCGGCCCGTTGGCGGCCCGAAGCCTTGCAGAGATCCGGACATGGCTGACCCAACGGGTGGAAAACTGAACGTCAGGACGGGATCTCGACCGGGAATTCACCCTGTCCGGCCGACACTGTGCATAACGTCGCAATATCTTCACAAATCGAAGAAAATTGCCGATCCGGAATTATCGATACACGGATTGGACAAGTTTTATCCCTGAATTGATCCACAAGCGGAGCATTCGGGGCGCTTGCTGGATCCGGGGTTTGGAGCGAGCTTGATCAGGCCGAGGGACACGGCGGCGCGGAAAACCGGGGAGACCCGGGGCTCAAGGCGAACCGGCCCGGCTCTCTGACCCGACGCTTCGGGCGGTCTTCGGATCGTAACGGGCGGGAGGCAGGATCAGGCCCCAGGGGGACGTCGATGGCTTCGGCCCGAGACTGAACCGGACGGGAACCGGATCGGGATCAAAGGACGGCGCAGGCCAGACCTGCGGAACGCCGGAGACCCTGAGCGCGACAGGATACAGCTGACCACCGCCGGGTTCGCCCGCCGATGCCGAAGCCAGGGTCCGAAACCTCAACGGCCAAGTCCAACCCGGACTTGGCGAGGGGACGAGGAGCAGCGGTTCGCCGAGGCCCTTCGTCCCCTCGCTCAATTCCGGCGTCCGCCCCCCGTCTTCGCCCTTTTCCCGCCAGCGCCTTGGCCGTACATAAGGCCATGACCTCGCGTGGGAATCGCAGTCTTCCGCCGAACCGTCGCGCCCTTCTGGCGGGCGCCGGCGCCGTCGTCGTCAGTGCATCGGTCGCGGCCTGTTTCGACAACACCACCCAGGTCGAGCCGGACGCCGACGGCCGGATCCGGCTCCGCTTCGCCACCGACTGGCGCGCCCAGGCCGAGCATGGCGGTTTCTATCAGGCGCTCGCGACCGGCATCTACGAGAAGCGCGGCCTGAATGTCGAGATCATCCAGGGCGGTCCCGGGGTCAACGTACCCCAGCTGCTCGCGTCGGGGGCTGTAGAGCTCGGCATGGGCTCCAACAGCTTCATACCCATGAACCTCGTCGCGGAGGGCGCGCCGGTGAAGGCGGTGGCCGCCTTCTTCCAGAAAGACCCCCAGGTGCTCCTGGCCCATCCCGACCCGGCGCTCCGCAGCATCGCCGACCTGACCGGGCGGCCTTTCCTGCTGGCCGACGCCTCGATCAACGCTTTCTGGGTCTGGCTGAAGGCCGAGTACGGCTTCACGGACGCCCAGGTCCGCAAATACACCTTCAATCCCGCACCCTTCCTGGCTGACCGACGCGCGGTACAGCAGGGCTATCTGACCTCGGAGCCCTACACCATCCAGAAGGAAGCGGGCTTCGAACCCCGGGTGTTCCTTCTCGCCGACGAGGGCTATCCCTCCTACGCCACCATGGTGCTCGCGCCGACGGCCTTTGCCCGGGACAACGGCGCCGCCCTTCGCAGCTTCATCGCGGCCTCCGCAGAGGGCTGGCGCGACTATATCCAGGGCGACGGCAAGGCGGCGGACGCGCTGATCCGGCGGGATAACCCCGAGATGACCCAGGACATACTGGATCAGGCCCGGGAAAAGCTGCGCAGCAACGGAATCGTCGATGGAGGCGACGCCGCTCTCTACGGACTGGGCACAATGACCGAGGAGCGGTGGCAGGCCTTCTTCGAGGTCACCAGCCAGGCCGGGGTGTATCCAACGAACCTGGACTGGCGGCAGGCCTTCACCACCCAGTACCTGCCCGGCCGCGGCCGTGGCTGACACGGTCGCGACGCTTGAGGGCGTTGTCGTCCGTTACCCCGACCGCCCGCCGATCGGTCCGCTGCATCTCTCCATCTCAGCCGGCGAGATCGTCGCGGTCGTCGGCGCGTCCGGCGCGGGCAAGTCCACGCTCCTGCGCCTGCTCGCGGGTCTGGAACGACCGACAGAGGGGGAGGCCCTCACGACCTCCCCCGGTCGCACAGCCTTTGTTTTTCAATCGCCGACCCTGATGCCTTGGGCTGACGCCCAGACCAATGTCGCCCTGCCCCTCGAACTCGCCGGGACGCCTCGCGAGGACGCTCGCGCCCGCGCCGCCGTCGCCCTGGCCTCGGTAGGACTGGGTGAGCGCCTCAGCGCCCGTCCGAGACAGCTTTCCGGCGGCATGGCCATGCGTGCGTCCCTCGCCCGCGCCCTCGTCACACGACCCGACCTTCTTCTTCTGGACGAGCCCTTCGCGGCCCTGGACAGCGTCACCCGGCGCCATCTCATCGAGGACCTGCATCATCTGTGGTCCGCGCGAGCCCCGCGTCCGGCGATCGTCTTCGTCACCCACGACATTGAGGAAGCGGTCTATCTGGCCGGCCGCACCGTGGTCCTGGACGCCGTCAGCGGTCAGGTCGCCATGGCGCGCCCGACACCGGGCGACATCCCCCGCCCTGCCGGCTGGCGCGCCCGACCGGCCTACCGCGACGCCGTGGAGGCCCTTGCCGACGCTCTCGCCCACGCCATGCCGGAGCGGATTACATGACCCGGATTCTCCCGCCGCTGGCCCTGATCGCGCTCCTTCTTGTTCTCTGGGAGCTCAGCTGCAGGCTCGCAAACCTGCCGGTCTACGTACTGCCCCCTCCCAGCGGGATACTGGTATCTCTCGTTCGGCGTGCCCCCGTACTGGCCGGCTCCGCCATGCAGACCTTCAGCATGGCGCTCCAGGCGCTGCTGGTCGCGGCCATACTCGGCGGCGGCCTCGCCCTTCTCGTATCCATGAACCGGCGCGCCGAAGAGGCTGTCCGTCCTCTCGCGGTCGCCCTTCAGGTCACGCCCGTCGTCGCCATCGCCCCTCTGGTGTTGATCTGGACCGGGCTGGACCATGCCGATCGGGCAGTCGTCGCCCTGGCAGCAGCCGTAGCCTTCTTCCCCATTTTCTCAGGCGTGCTGACCGGACTTCAGTCCGCCGATCGAGACCTCGAGCGCTTGTTTGACCTCTACGGAGCCACGCCGGTCCAGAGATTGCTCCGTCTGCGCCTCCCCTCGGCCCTTCCGTTCGCTCTCGAAGGTCTGCGCGTGGCGTCCGGTCTCGCCGTCATCGGCGCCGTGGTCGCGGAGTTTGTCTCAGGCTCCGGAGCGACACAGGGCCTGGCCTGGCGGTTGCTCGAAGCCGGCAACCGCCTGCGCACCGCCGACATGCTGGCGGCGCTCATCTGCCTGATGTTGCTTGGGCTGGCCTTCAGCGGCGCCGCGGGCCTGATCGAACGCCACGTCCGCGCCCGGCTGTCCTGACCAAAGATTCTGCGCCCGCGTTAGCGACGGATTAAGCCAGCCGCCAATACCCTTGGTCGCCTGACCTTCCGCGTTCGGAGCTCCTCTTGCGCCGCGTCCCTTCCACGACTCTCGGCCTCGCCACCGTCGCCTTCGGGATGCTCGGGTTCGCGAACGTCGCCGGGGCGCAAACTCCCCCCCCGCAGTATCTGCGCTGGGCCGGACGTCCCGATGCGATCTCGATGCCGGCAGCCGCGGCAGACGCCGCAGGCGCTCCGACGCCCCGCCGCTCGAACCGGGTGATCCCGCATGGAGGCGTCGCGGCCGGGTCGGCGGCGCCCGCGCCGTCGCAGCTGCGAACCCTGACCCCCGCCAATGCCTGGCTGCGGTCTCCGCCCGCGCCGGCGCCGGCGCCGCCCCCCGGCCCAGCCATCACGCCCACGCCCGCGACAAGCCCGACGCCGACCTACCTCTCCGAGCAGGGGGGACGGGGTCAGGCCGTTCCGGCGGACGTCGCACTGGCGGCCGGTTCCTCGCCATCAGGCCCGACCGCGGCCGCTGTTGCCGGCCCCGCCGACCCCATGGCCCCACGCGCTGATGCGCCCGTCTTCCGCATGCAGGCGTCGGCGGGCGGCACCCCGGTGCAGGCTGACGAGGGCCGGACCGGGCCGACCGAGCAGGGTGCACGGTACTATTCGGTCCACAGACTGAGCGGCCGTACTCCGGATCCGGTCGCCATCCCTGAACCCGGCTATGTCGACGCTCTGGCGGTCACGACTCCTGTCACCATCGCCTCGCGAGACCTCGCTGAGCCCCAGGCCGGCCCGACCCTCATCCGTGACGCCCAGGGGCGCACGCGCGTCCAGCCTGCCGCGCCGGAAGGAGACTTCCAGTGACGGAGGCCGCCGCCGTGTCGCGCCTCCCCGACCTGATCGCCCTGGCCGAAGAAGGGTCCAGCGAGAAGCGCCGCGCCCTGCTGCGGGAATTGACCGAGCACTTCTTCGGCGCCGCCAACCGGACCGCCACCGAGGATGATCACTACGGGGCCGTTCTGGCCAAGCTGGCCGATGACATGGAGACGGCGGTCCGCAAGGAGCTCGCCAGCCGGTTCGCCTCGGCGCCTGACGCGCCCCACGCCCTGATCCGTCGCCTCGCCAATGACGAGGCCGCCGTCGCCGGCGCCGTCCTGGCCCATTCACCGGTCCTGACGGACGAGGATTTGCTCGGCGTGGTTCGCCAGCACGGCCAGGACCACCTGCGCGCGGTTTCGAACCGAAGCTCGGTTTCCGAGGCGGTGTCGGACGTGATCGTCGAACGAGGCGACGACGAAACTCTTGGAGCCCTGCTCCGCAACGACGGCGCCCGATTGTCACGCAAGGCCTCGGAAGCGGCCGTCGAACGGGCCAAGGCCAATCCGGCCCTGCACGAGACCACGGTGTCACGCGCCGACCTGCCGGCAGACCTTCTCAACGAGATGTATTTTGTGGTCGAGGCCCGCCTGCGCAGCCAAATCCTCGAGCAGAACGCGAGGATGGACCCCGCCCTGCTCGACGCAGCGCTCGCGGCGGGGCGCGCCCGGGTCGCCACCGATGACGGCGCCCTGCCCGCCGACTATTCCGAATGCCTCGCCTACGTCGAGGAGTTGAAGGCCGCCGGGCAACTCACCCCCCGAATGCTCGCCCGCTTCCTGCGGTCAGGCAGCCGCACCTCCTTCCTGATCGCCCTGGCCCAGCTCGCGGACATCGACTTCCACACCGCTCGCCAGATCATCGACAGGCGTGAGCTCGATGCCCTCGCCGTCGTCTGCAAGGCGGCGGATCTCGATCGCGCCCTGTTCCTGACCTACGCCGTCGTCCTGCTGAACGACGACGGTGACGCCATGGCCAAGGCCCACGCCTACGCCCGCATGTACGCCGAGTTGACCCGCGAGGCCGCGCTTCGCACGCTCCGCTTCTGGCGTATGCGACGCGGCGCGCAGGCCGCCTGACGGATCGCGGATCGTAAAACGGAAAACGCCCGCCGGAACATCCGGCGGGCGCTGTCTTTCAGCAAGCTGGCGAACGTCTACTTCTTGGCGCGTCCGGCACGCGCCGGCTTCCGCCCGCCCTGCCCCAGTCCCATCTGCTTGGCCAGATCCGACCGCGCTTTGGCGTAGTTCGGCGCGACCATCGGATAGTCCTTCGGGAGGTTCCACTTCGCGCGGTATTCCTCGGGGCTCATATTGTACTTGGTGCGCAGGTGGCGCTTCAGCGACTTGAACTTGCGACCGTCCTCGAGACAGATCAGGTAGTCCGGCGTGATCGACTTGCGGACCGGAACCGCGGGCTCACGGGGCTCGGGCTCCGGCTCGACGACGCCGGTCGAGACTTGCGACAGGGCCGCATGAATGCTCGAGATCAGCCCCGGCACTTCAGACGCCTGAACATTATTGTTGCCGACATAGGCCGACACAATGTCGGCAGTCATTTCGAGCAGTTGTGCGTTTTCTTCCATGGAGTCCCAGCCAAGTTGCGCGGATCGACTGAATCGGGATCAATCCTTGATGATCGATCAAATAAAGACGTTCGCTATTGAAGGCAACGTCCAATAGTTCGCCTGAAAAGCTCGGCAAAGCGAAAGAAGGCTCCGCCCCGATCTAGCGACCGAAGTTCTCTGCCAGCGCCAGCATCGCGGCGCGCTCAGGCGCTGAATAGTCGTCCAGCCCCTCTTCCTCGCCCTCGCGGATCACCTTCAGTAGAGCGGGCGTCAAAGCGGAAGACAGCGACCAGTTCCAGTAACGCAGGACAGTCTGCGCCCTGTCCACCGCGAGCATTTCATAAGTGATCTGCACCCGCTCCCAAAGGGGGTCGACCGTGCCGTCCGCCATCGCTTCCGGCCGGCGCAGGGACCGCCAGAGGGCCTGGAGCTCTCCCCGCCCGAGTCCCGTCGCCTTGCACAGGATCGCGAGAGGCTCTCCGCCGGTGTCGCCAAGTATCTTGGCGCCGGTGATCGGCTTGACCCCGGACAGATGCGAGATTTCGGTCGCCAGTTCCCGCGACATGCCCTTCAGGCCGGCCGCGGCGACGGCCTCCTCCAGCCCGCCATAAGGACTGCGGGCGATCGCCGCGCGGTTGCGCTGGCGACGCTCGATGAACTGAAGCGCCTTGCGCGACACCGGGTCTTGCCACCCTTCCTCGGCAGCCATCGCAAAGACGTCCTCCGCCACCTCCTGCATGACTTCCCGCGACACGGCGAACCGCTGCAGGATGGTCCGGCGATCCTCCGCTCCCGCCCACCAGAACATCACGTAAGCCCCGGATGGCCGCAGTTCCGGCCGCTTCAGCAAGGGCGCGCAAAGCTGGCGTTCCGTGCGGCTCAGGCTCACCACACCCTCGACGGCCACCTGGCCAAGCCGGGCGCTGCTGTTTCTCAGCAGGGCGTCGATCACCGCCGTCTCGCCGAACTCCAGCAGAATCTCCCCTATCACCTCGGACAGGCCGCGACGGTTGGCGATGAGAAGCCGGTGCTCCTCCGTCGTGTCCCTGGCGCAGGCCACCAGATCGGCATCGGACAGGGATGCGCAGTGCTCGATCAGGAGTCCCGCGACGTCGGGCTCGTCACGCAACAGCATTCGCGCCAGCGCGTTCGGCAGTTCCGTCAACGGCGCCAGACGGGCGGCGACGCGCTTGCGGTCCTCATGCGAGGCCAGCCGGAGCATTTCGACCAGCAGGTCCCCGGTCACGGCGCGTTCGAACGCGTTGATCCGGCTGGCGGGCAGCGAAACCACATCGGCCAGCCGCCTCAACAGGGCGTGGCGCGCGCGCGGACCCGCAGTGGGCGCGACCTCTTCAGGCATGGCGGCAGGGTCGGACATGACCAGGCATCGTACGACCGACGCGGTTAACCGGCTGTGACGGCCCTACAGGCCTTCGAACAAGGCGGTCGACAGGTAGCGCTCGGCGAAACTCGGAATGATCGCCACGATCGTCTTCCCGGCGTTCTCTTCCCTTTCGGCAACCCGGAACGCCGCCGTCAGCGCGGCCCCGGACGAGATGCCGACGGGAATCCCTTCCACACGCGCCGCCTTGCGGGCCATGTCGAAGGCGTCCTCGTTCGATACCTGTTCCACGGCGTCGATGATCGACCGGTCCACGATACTCGGGACAAAGCCGGCGCCGATACCTTGAATTTTGTGCGGGCCCGGATCGCCACCGGACAGGACAGGTGAAGCGGTCGGCTCGACCGCGATCATCCGGACGGACGGCTTCTTCGCCTTCAGGGCCTGCCCGACACCGGTGATCGTTCCGCCGGTGCCGACCCCTGCGATCACGATATCAACAGCCCCCTCGGTGTCGGCCCAGATTTCCTCGGCCGTGGTCTCCCGGTGGATGGCCGGATTGGCCGGATTGTCGAACTGTGCGGGGCTGACCGCCCCCGGAGTGCGATCGAGCAGGTCCTGCGCCATGGCGATAGCGCCCTTCATGCCCTTTTCAGCCGGCGTCAGCACCAGTTCGGCGCCCAGCAGGGCCAGCATCTTGCGCCGTTCCATCGACATGCTTTCGGGCATCACGAGGATCAGCTTGTAGCCCTTCGCCGCAGCCACAAAGGCCAGGGCGATGCCGGTGTTTCCGCTGGTCGGTTCGATCAGCACGCTGCCGGGACCGATCTTGCCGGCCTGTTCGAGCGCCTCGACCATAGCCACGCCGATCCGATCCTTCACCGAAGCGATCGGGTTGAAGAACTCCAGCTTGGCCAGAACCCGGCCCTTCGGCTGGAACTCCGCCGACAACCGCGGCAGCGCCACGAGCGGGGTGTCGCCGATCGTGTCGATGATCGACCCATAGATTTTACCCCGACCGGACTTGCGGTGGCGGCTGGCGTCGTACGAGGCGTCGGACATTGGGGGAGTCTCCGGAGCGGCGTTGAGCGTGACATTAAAGCACGATCTTCAGGGCATAATCCCCTTCGATCTAGGGAAAGCCCCTCCGACCGCAATCCCCTTGGAAGCCTTTACGAACGTCGGGCGTTGGGCGATCAGCGTAGAGTCACCCTCGGGGGAGAGTTCCACTGTCCAACAGCGCGCCTGATATCGCCTTTCTCAAGCGGGAGGGCGAAATGGCCGGACGCATCCGTGCGTTCGACTGGTCACGCACGCCGATCGGCGACATCGACAGCTGGCCGCAAAGCCTTCTGACCGCCGTCGGGATGCTGGTCGCGGCCCCGAACCCCATGGTCCTCCTCTGGGGGCCCACGGGGATCCTGATCTACAACGACGGCTACGCCCGCTTTGCCGGTCGGCGACACCCGGAGCTCCTCGGCATGGGCGCCCGCGAGGGCTGGCCCGAGATCGCCGACTTCAACGACGGCAATATCCGGAGAGGTCTGGCCGGCGAGTCCTGGTCTCTTCGGGACCAGGAGCTGGTGCTGGATCGCGCCGGCGTCCCGGAGCCGGGCTGGATGGATCTTGATTACGTCCCTGTCCCGGACGAGACCGGCCAGCCGGCTGGCGTCATGGTCTTCGTCACCGAAACGACGGACCGCATTCTCGCCGAAAGACGTCGGGACGACGCCGATGCCAGACTGCAGCTTGCCCTGTCGGCGGGACGCGGCATCGGCGCCTGGGACTGGGACCTGGCGAAAGACCTCGTCCGCGCCGATGAACGCTTTGCACGTCTGTACGGCGTCGATGTCCACAAGGCAGTCGAGGGAGCACCCCTCGCCGAGTTCTTCGGCAGCGTCCATCCCGAAGACCTTCCGAAGCTGCGGACGGACATCGCCCGGGCCCTGTCTTCCGGCGAAGTCTTCACGGGCGAGTATCGCATCGTCCAACCCGACGGAAGCACCCGCTGGGTGCAGGCCGAAGGTCGGGTCGAGTACGACCCCGACGGAAAGCCGTCGCGTTTTCCTGGCGTGAGCTTCGATGTCAGCGACCGCAAGACAGTTGAAGCCCGCCTGCGCTTTCTGGACGCCCTTCAGGTCGAGGTGGCGCGCCTGACGCTCCCGGAACAGATCCTCTCGACGACGACCCGCCGGACCGGCGAGTTCCTCGGCGCCTCCATTTGCGCCTATGCCGACATGGACGCCGACGAGAATGGTTTCACCATCCGGGGAGATTGGGCGGCGCCCGGCTCCGCGACCATCATCGGTCACTACAGCCTTGCCGACTTCGGCCGGCTCGCGGTCCAGGAACTGGCGGCGGGGCGGCCGCTGATCGTCAACGATATTGACCAATTGGCCCCGAACGAGGCGGCGACTTTCCGGTCCATCGGCATCGCGGCGACCATCTGCATGCCGCTGGTGAAGGATGGTGTCCTGACCGCCCTGATGGCGATCCACCACAAGACGCCGCACATCTGGACCGAGGATGAACTGGCCACCATCCGGCAGGTGGTCGAGCGGTCCTGGGCCCACGTCGAGCGGGTGCGTTCCGAGGCCGACCGGCGGGAAAGCGAGACCCGGTATGAGGCGCTCTTCAACGCAATCGACGAAGGGTTCTGCATCATCGAGTTTTTCGATGGTCCGCACGGCCCGCTCAGCGACTACATCCACGTCGAGGCCAACGCCGCCTACACCGTCAATGCGGGGATTCCCGACGTCGTCGGCCAGAAGGTCCGGGAAATGGTTGGCGACGAGGCCGAAGAATGGGTCCGCCTCTATCGCGGGGTGCTGACCTCCGGCGCCCCCATCCGCTTCGAGAAGGAGCTGGAAAAGACCGGCCGCTGGCTTGAGCTGGCCGCCTTCCGCATCGAGCCGGCGTCGCGCAACCAGGTCGCCGTCCTTTTCCAGGACCTCACCGCCCGCAAACAGGCCGAGCAGGCGCTGCGATCCCTGAACGAAACCCTTGAGCAAAGGGTAGAGGAACGGTCAGCGGAGCTGATGCAAATCGAGGAGGCCCTTCGACAGTCGCAGAAGATGGAGGCGGTGGGCCAACTGACGGGCGGCATCGCGCACGACTTCAACAATCTGCTTGCCGGCATTTCCGGCAGCCTGGAACTGCTCCAGAAACGCTTGCATGAGGGCCGCCTGGCGGGGGTGGAGCGCTACATTGACGCCGCCCAGGGCGCGGCGCAGCGCGCGGCGGCCCTGACCCAGCGGCTGCTGGCCTTCTCACGCCGCCAGACCCTTGATCCAAAGCCCGTCTCCGCCAATCGCCTGATCAGCGGCATGGAGGAGCTGATCCGACGCACCATGGGGCCGGATATCGAGGTCGAGGTCGTGGGCGCCGCCGGGCTCTGGACCACGCGCGTTGACCCGTCGCAGCTCGAGAACGCCCTGCTGAACCTTTGCATCAACGCCCGCGACGCAATGGCGCCGAACACAGGCCGACTGACCATCGAAACCGCCAACAAATGGCTGGACGACCGGGCGGCGAAGGAACGGGACCTGAAGCCTGGCCAGTACATCTCGCTTTGCGTGACGGACACCGGCTCCGGCATCCCGGCCGACATCGTCGATCGCATCTTTGATCCCTTCTTCACCACCAAGCCCCTCGGTCAGGGCACAGGCCTCGGCCTGTCGATGATCCACGGCTTCCTCCGTCAGTCCGGTGGTCAGGTCCGGGTGTATTCCGAGCCGGGCAAGGGCACGACGATGTGCCTCTATCTCCCCCGCTACACGGGCGACCTGGAGACCCTGGACCCACTGGATCCGGTCATCTCGGGTCACCCTGGTCATGGAGAGACCGTCCTGCTGATCGACGACGAGCCCACGGTGCGGATGTTGGCCGCCGAGGTTTTGGGCGACGCCGGCTATACGGTGATCGAAGCCGTCGACGGCCCCTCCGGCCTGCAAGTGCTGGGCGGCGGCGCGAAGATTGACCTGTTGGTCACTGATGTGGGTCTGCCCGGCGGGCTGAACGGCCGACAGGTCGCCGACGCAGCGAGGGTCGAGCGGCCGGAGCTGAAGGTGCTGTTCATCACCGGCTACGCGGAGAATGCGGCCGTGGGCAACGGGCTGCTCGATCCGGGGATGGCGGTGCTCACCAAGCCCTTTGTCATGACCGAACTGGTCAACAAGGTCGGGGAGCTGATCGACAGCTGACGTGCCGGAGGGTCAGAACTCTTCCCAGCCGTTCTCGCTGGGCTGGCTTTCCATCACAGCCCCGCCGCCCACGACCAGTCTGGCCCTTTCGCGCGGCTCTGCCGGGACGGAAGCCGGTTCCGGGCGGCCTCTCAGCATGTGCACAACGGGACCGGTCGCCGCAGCCTGGCCGGTGTCGAACTTCTTCACCAGTGCAGCGAGTTGCGCCGCCTCCGTTTTCAGGTTCGCCGCCGCAGCGGTCGTTTCCTCGACCATGGCGGCGTTCTGCTGGGTGACCTGATCCATCTGGTTCACCGCCGTGTTGACCTGCTGCAGGCCCGTGGCCTGCTCCTGGGCCGAGGCGGAAATCTCGGACACCAGCGCATCCATCTCGGCCACCCTCACCACGATGGCGGACAGGGCCGAGCCGGCTTCATCCACCAGCTTGACCCCCGCCGCGACCTGGCTGGTCGAGGTGTGGATCAGGGTCTTGATCTCCTTGGCCGCCTCCGCGGAGCGCTGGGCCAGCGACCGAACCTCGGACGCGACCACGGCGAAGCCCCGGCCGGAATCGCCGGCGCGCGCCGCTTCAACCCCCGCATTCAGGGCCAACAGGTTGGTCTGGAAGGCGATTTCGTCGATCACCCCGATGATGTCGCCGATCTGGACGGAGCTCTTCTGGATTTCGCCCATCGCTGCGATCGCATTGCGCACAACCTCGCCTGATCGCTCCGCTTCGGCCCGGGCGCCCGCCGCGGCGGTCGACGCCTTGCCGGCCCCCTCGGCGCTCCGCTTCACGGTCGCGGTAATTTCATCCAGGGCGGCCGCCGTCTCCTCCAGACTGGCCGCCTGCTGCTCCGTCCGCCGCGAAAGGTCATCGGACGCGGTCGAGATTTCATCCGACCCGCCGCGCAGACCACCGACGGCGTCCGTGACCTGGGCCAGGGCGTCCCGGAGACTGCCGACCGCCGAGTTGTAGTCATCGCAGATCCGCTGGTGAGCCCCGCTCATCTCGCCGTCGACGCGGGTGGTCAGATCGCCGCCCGAGAGCTTCGACAGACTGGAGGCCAGCGCTTCGACCAGGGTGGACTGGGCCTGCTCGGCCTCGATCCGCGCGCGCTCGCTGCGGCGATTTTCCTGCTCTTCCCGTGTGATATCGACCGCCAGCTTGATCACACGCAGTGGGCGGCCGTCGGAGCCGAAGATGGGATTGTAGGACGCCTGCAGCCAGACCTCCCGACCGCCCTTCGCCAGACGCCGGAACTTGCCGGCGGCGAACTGGCCTTCGTTCAGGGTGCGCCAGAACGCGGCATAGTCGGGTGACGCCGCCTCCGAGGGCTCCATGAAGTTGCGATGGTGTGTTCCCCGGATTTCGTCGAGACCATAGCCCATGGTCAGCAGGAAATTCTCGTTCGCATCGATGATCGTGCCGTCGAGGTTGAACTCGATCACAGCCTGGGATCGGCCGATCGCCGCCATCCGCGCTTCAAGCTCGTCCACCCTGGACCGGGTCCCGTCTTCCTGCCGACGACGCGAAGCAAACATCGCAACCTCCCCCAAGGTCAGCAAGCCCTCAGGCTGCTAGCTATAGTTGCAAGCAAGCGCCTCGAAACTTTAGTAATGATTGTTTTTCTGCACGGGAAAATACGTAGTTAGCGAGTCATAAATGATTAACACTCAGGATCTTTTCGGGCGTTCCAGCGCCCCTGAAAGGACGGACCGCGCAGGGTCGAAACCGACAACCTCCCGGATGACGATCATGCTCTGGTAGGATCGCACGCCCTTCTCGGGCGTCAGTTCACGGATGCCGAACGCTTCATATTCCGACATGGCGCGGACCGAGACCGTCAGCAGATAATCGGTCGGTCCGGTAACGTCCCAGCAGCCCTGGACCTCGGGACTGGCGCGCATGGAGGCCTGGAAGGCGTTCATCATGGTCCGGTCCTGGGTGTTCATCTCCACCATGACATGCAGGACGATCCGGGGTTCCACCCGGGCCGGATCGATCATGGCGACATCCGAAACGATGACGCGCTCAGCTCTGAGACGCCGCAGGCGGCGCAACACTGCGGACTCCGAAAGCCCCACCGCCTCCGCCGTCACGCGCGCGGGCTCCAGATTATTCCGACGGACCCGCCCCAGCAATTTGTGGTCGAACGGGTCGAGAGTGACGAATTCCGTCATCAGGTAGGCTTTCGTGATGATTTCAGGCACAATCGAGCCTGAAATCGCCGGGAAGCGCAACCATATCCCGGCTACCCTCAGGCATGTCGATCGCCATGGCCCGCCGCTCCCTGTCTACCCCCGCAGTCGCGGCAGCCCTGCCCTACGCAGCCCTCCTCGCGGGCATGGTGTCCCTGGCGGTCGGCACATCCTTCGCCAAGCAGCTCTTTCCCGTTGTCGGCGCCGAGGGCACCTCGGCTCTTCGCGTCGGCCTGTCCGCCCTGATCCTGATCGCCGTCTGGCGGCCGTGGCGCTTCAGGCTCAGCCGCGCCGACACGGGGCGCGTCATACTGTACGGCCTCGTTCTGGGCCTGATGAACCTCAGCTTCTACATGTCACTGCGGACCATCCCGTTGGGTGTGGCCATTGCGATCGAGTTTTCCGGCCCGCTCGTCCTCGCGCTTGTTCACGCCCGTCGCCTGATCCATTTCATCTGGATCGCCTGCGCCGTCGCCGGTCTGGCGATGCTGCTGCCCCTCTGGAGCGGCGCGCATGCCCTGGACCCCGCCGGCGTGGCCTTCGCCGCCTTCGCGGGCCTCTGCTGGGCCCTGTACATCATCTTTGGAAAGCGTCTCTCCCACATGCACGCGGGCCAGTCGGTCGCCCTCGGCATGAGCACTGCCGCCATGGTCATCCTGCCGTTCGGCGTCGCCTCGGCCGGCGCAAACCTGTTGCTGCCGTCCGTCCTGATTGTCGGCGTCTGTGTCGCCCTCGCCTCCAGCGCCCTGCCCTATTCGCTTGAGATGATCGCGCTGAGCCACATTCCCAAGCGCACCTTTGGCGTCCTGCTGTCATGTGAGCCGGCCGTCGGCGCCCTCGCCGGCCTCGCTATCCTGCACGAACGCCTGAGCGGACTGCAGTGGCTGGCCATCGGCTGCATCGTCGTCGCCTCGGTCGGGGCGATTCTGACCACCGGCCGTGAGGCATCCACACAACCGGCGGACGCCCCTGTGCCCACAGCGAACTAGGGCCGTCTTCATCTTCGATTAACCACGTTCCCGCATCCGTGGAGGCCTGTTCAGGGGCTCCGTTTGCGCAATCTCGCCGCCGCCGTCGAAGCGATCGACCCGCTGGTCGTGACCGGCAAGGTCGCGGGCGTCAGCGGCCTGCTGATCGAGTCCCGCGGCGGTCTCAGCCGTCTCGCCGTCGGCGCCCGCGCCGAGATTGAGCGCGGACGCGGCCTCAACCCCCTGCCCGCCGAGGTCGTCGGCTTCCGCGACGCCAAGGCCCTGCTCATGCCATTCGGCCCCGTCGAGGGCGTGGCGCCCGGGGCCGACATTCGCATCATCGACACCGCCGCCAGCGTTCGCCCGACCACCGCGTGGCTGGGTCGGATCATCGACGCCTTCGGCAACCCCATCGACGGCAAGGGTCCCCTGCCCCAGGGCCCCGCGGCCTATCCCCTGCGCGCGCCCCCGCCCCCTGCCCACTCGCGCGGTCGCGTCGGCGAACGGCTGGACCTGGGCGTCCGCTCAATGGACGTCTTCACCACCACCTGCCGGGGTCAACGGCTCGGCATCTTCGCCGGCTCGGGCGTCGGCAAGTCGGTGCTGCTGTCCATGCTCGCCAAACAGGCCACCTGCGACGTTGTCGTCGTCGGCCTGATCGGCGAACGGGGTCGGGAAGTGCGCGAGTTCGTCGAGGAGACCTTGGGCGAGGAAGGCCTGCGCCGCGCCGTCGTCGTGGTCGCCACCTCCGACGAGCCTGCGCTCAAGCGTCGCCAGTCCGCCTATATGACCATGGCCATCTCGGAATATTTCCGGGATCAGGACCTGGAAGTCCTGTGCCTGATGGACTCGGTCACCCGCTTCGCCATGGCACAGCGGGAGATCGGCCTGGCGGCGGGAGAACCGCCAACGACCAAGGGCTATACGCCCACCGTCTTCACCGAATTGCCCAAGCTGCTGGAACGCGCCGGCCCCGGACCGGTCCGCCCGGACGGCACGACGGCCGCTCCCATCACCGCCCTCTTCACCGTGCTGGTGGACGGCGGCGATCATGACGAGCCCATCGCCGACGCCGTGCGCGGTATTCTGGACGGCCACATTGTGATGGATCGCAAGATCGCCGAGCGCGGCCGCTTCCCCGCCATTGACGTGCTGAAGTCGGTCAGCCGGACGCTTCCGGGCTGTCAGACGCCGCCCGAGCGTGAACTGAACAAGCGCGCACGCCAGTGCCTCAGCGCCTATGCGAATATGGAGGAGCTGATCAAGATCGGAGCCTACCGTTCGGGCGCCGACCCCATCGTTGACCGCGCCATCGCGCTCAACCCCGCCCTCGAAGGATTTCTGGGTCAGGACAAGGACGATCACACGTCTCTTTCCGATTCATTTACCCGACTGGAGGCAATTCTGAACCAGGGCATGATCAGCCAGTGACCGGAGTGAACAAATGACCGCCTGGGCTCAATCGCTGATCCGGATCTCGAACTACGAGGTCGAGACCCTCCAGAAACGCCTCGCGGAGATCACCGCCCGTCGCGCCTCGGCCGAAATGCGCCTCGCCGTCCTCGATGCCGAGGCCGAGGTCGAACAGGAACGCGCGCGTCAGGACGTCGAGGCGGGCATGATGCTGCAGGCCTATCTGAACGGCTGGAAGCTGCGCAAGGCCGCCGCCGAGACCGATGTCGCCGAAATCGACGCCGAGGAAGTCGGCGCCCGCGACGCCCTTACCGGCGCCTTCGAGGAACTCAAGAAGTTCGAGCATGTGGCCGAGACCACCCGCCTGAACGCCATGATCGCCGCCGGCAAGCGCGAGACCGCCGCCTTCGACGAAATGGGCCTGCGCCGGCGTGCCGGATAAGCTGGCCCGCCGGACGGTGCTGGGCGCCTCGCTCGGCTCTGCGGTCGCCCTGGGCGCCTGCGACCGCTTCGCCACAGCCCAGCCCTCGCCCGGTCCTCTGGCCGCCCCGCTCAAGGACATCGTTCCCGCGCCCTTCGGCGCCACGGGAATGACCTGGCAGCTCGATCAGCCCGACTGGATCGAGCAAATCCGTCGTCACTGTTCCCAGATGACTCCCGAGTGGGAGCAGAAGATGGAGCGGACCCTTGGCCCCGGCTTCGTCTACGACTTCGGCGCCTCGGACCGGGTCGTCGCCTTTGCCCGTGACAACGGCCTGCGGGTCCATGGCCACACCCTGATCTGGTATTCCCAAGGGGCAGAGGTCTTCAACGACACCGTCGTCCCCCGCGATCGCTTCGCCGCCGAGTACGAGCGCTATATCCGCGCCTTCGCCGGCCGCTATCGCGGCCAGATGGCGGGCTGGGACGTCGTCAACGAACCCGTCTCCGAGGACGGAACCAGCTTGCGCGAATGTCACTGGAGCCGCGCCCTCGGCATGGACGGCTACATGGTCCGCGCCTTCCAGATCGCGAAGGAGGCCGATCCCGATGCCATCCTTTTCCTCAATGAGTACAACCTGGAAAACATTCCGCAGAAGGGAACGACCTTCCTCAAGCTGGTTGAACGCCTGCTGAAACTGGGGGCGCCCATCGGCGGCATCGGGACCCAGTCCCACCTCGGCATCGAGATTCCCGAAGGCAATATCCGGAACTTCTTCCGTGACGCCGCCTCGTTGGGCCTCCCCATCCATGTATCCGAGCTGGACTTCTCCCTGTACCGCGACGGCGGCCGCATGCCCGACCTGCGCTCGCTGAAGGAGAAGCGCGACCAGCAGGTCGCCCGCGTCGGCGAATTGGCCGAGGCCTTCCACGCCTTGCCCGAACGCCAGCGCTACGCCTTCACCACCTGGGGCCTTCGGGACAACGACAGCTGGCTGACCCGCGAGGAGGGCCGCAACCGCCCCGACGACAGCCCGCTGCTGCTTGACCGCGAGGGCCGAGGCAATCCGGCGTACGGGGCTTTGGCGGAAGCGTTCGGGAGCCGCGCCGGCGGCTAGTACCCCAGGCCCATCCGCGCGACCTTGCTGTCCTTGCCGGCCTTGATGATCTGGCGCAGGCCGATGAAACACAGCGCCGGGCCCACGATCAAAGCGCCGTAAGCCACGACGAAGACGTCTCCCCAGTTGGTGTAGGTCCAAAAGGTTACGCCGCCTCCGATCGCCAGGATCAGCAGGCCGAACGTCAGGTTCGCCATGCCACGCTTACGATCCGCGGCGGTCAGCCGGGCCTGCACCTTCCGCACGGCCGCCTTCGCCGCTTCGGCCTCAATGCCGTCAGCCACCATTCCATCGATGATCGGTTGAATGTCCATTCCGCGCCGATAGCGCACGGTCGCCTCGAAATCAGCGTCGTTCACAGCTCGCTCCCCCAAAGCTTTGCGGCACTTTAGCGGGGTCAGCCTCGCAGTCCAGATTCCGCAGATGACTTCGGGTCTTCGGCGCGCTCCGCCGCGATCCCCGCCGCTATCAAATCGGCGATCAATCCTCTCACCGCCGCCTCCACCTTCTCAGCATCCCGGCCCCGCAAAACCAGATGGGTCCCGATCTCGCCGGCCGAGCCGTGGCCGAAGGGATAGCTGCCGAAGCTGACCTCGCGCTCGGCCTTCGACGCGGCGGTCAGGATATCCGCCACCGCCCCCTCGCCCACGCCGCTGACCCGCACCGTACGCGACAGCACCACCGCCCCGGTCTTCAGGCGTGGGGCCACATCCTCCAGCATGGCGGTCATGATCTTCGGCACGCCCGCCATCACAAAGACATTGCCGATCTGAAAGCCCGGCGCGTCCGTCACCGGATTGGCGATCAGCGTCCCGCCCTCGGGGATGCGCGCCATCCGCCGCCGCGCCGCGTTGAACTCGCCCGGCCCATAGCGTTTCTCGAGGATCGCCACCGCGTCCGGATGCTCCGGCAAGGCCACGCCGAACGCCCTGGCCACCGCATCGGCGGTGATGTCGTCATGGGTGGGACCGATCCCACCGGTGGTGAAGACATAGTCGTGTGCCGACCGCAGGGCGTTCAGATTCTCCACGATCTGCTCCGTCCGGTCCCCGACCGTCCGCGCCTCCAGCAGGTCGATCCCCAGCGCCGTCAGGAACCGCGCGATGGTGTTCAGATTGGTGTCCTGCGTCCGGCCGGACAGAACCTCGTCCCCGATAATGAGGACGGCGGCGGTGGGGGATGCTTCGGTCATCCGCTCAAGCTAGAGACTGCGCCATGCGCTTCAAGACACCTCTCGAACGCGGAACCCTGATCCGCCGCTACAAGCGCTTCCTCGCCGACGTGACCCTCGCGGACGGGACCGAGACCACCATCCACGTCCCCAACCCCGGCGCGATGCTGGGTCTGACCGCGCCGGGCGTGCCGGTCTGGATGTCCCGCTCGCCCGATCCGAAGCGCAAGCTGCCTCTGACGCTGGAGATGGTCGAACTGCCGGATGCCGGGCTGGTCGGGGTCAACACCATGAATCCCAACCGCATCGGAGAGACCGCCATCGCCGAGGGGCGGATCGCGGAACTGACCGGCTACCCCCTCCTGCGGCGCGAGGTCCGCTACGACGGGAACAGCCGGATCGACATCCTGCTTCAGTCGGACCCTGACGCCCTCCATCGACCGTCCGCCTGGGTCGAGATCAAGAACGTCCACTTCAACCGCGAACCCGGCCTTGCCGAATTCCCGGACTGCCGCACCGAACGGGCCGTCAAACATCTGAAGGCGCTCGAACGGGTCATCGACGCGGACGACCGGGCCGTCATGCTGTTCATTGTCCAGCGCATGGACTGCACGGCCTTCACCACCGCCGACGACATCGACAGGGCCTATGGCCCCGCCCTGCGTGAGGCCGCCTCCCACGGGGTTGAGGTTCTGTGCTACAGTTGCCACCTGACGCCTGAAGCGATCCGGCTGGATCGCGCCCTGCCCTGGCGGCCCTGATTTCGACAAGGGTCGCGCCGAAAGACGACGCATGTACGAGACCCCAGAACTGGACACCGATCACTTCGTCCGCACCCACGAGATCCGCGTCCATCAGGACGAGGAAGCCTGGGAGGGCATGCGCGCCGCCGGCAATCTTGTCGCCCGCGCCCTCGATATGATCACCGAGCACGTCCAGCCCGGCGTCACCACCGGCCGCATCGACGACCTGATCCGCGAGTTCACCCTCGACAATGGTGGCCTGCCCGCCTGCCTCGGCTACAAGGGCTACGAGAAAACCGTCTGCACCTCGATCAACCACGTCGTCTGCCACGGCATCCCGGGCGACAAGGTGCTCAAGGACGGCGATATCGTGAACATCGACCACACCATCATCGTCGACGGCTGGCACGGCGATTCCAGCCGCATGTTCCCGGTCGGGACCATCAACGCCCGCGCCCGCAAGCTGATCGACGTCACCTATGACTCGCTGGAGGCCGGTCTGGCGGTCGTGAAGCCGGGCGCCACCTTCGGCGACATCGGCTACGCCATCCAGCAGGTGGTCGAGGCCCAGCGCATGTCGGTCGTCCGCGACTTCTGCGGCCACGGCATCGGCCGCCTGTTCCACGACAGCCCGAACGTCCTGCACTACGGCCGCCGCGGTGAGGGCGCGACCCTCAAGAAGGGCATGTTCTTCACCGTCGAGCCGATGGTGAACCTGGGCAAGCCGCACGTGAAGGTCCTGTCCGACGGCTGGACCGCCGTCACCCGCGACAAGTCCCTGTCCTCGCAGTGCGAACACACTATTGGCGTGACGGACGACGGCTGCGAGCTGTTCAGCGCCAGCCCCGCCGGGCTGTTCCGTCCTGAATTCTAGGATAGGCTGCGCGCGTCCCCGGAGGACGCATGCTCGATCCGCCGTCAGAAAACTCGAAGCGGCCCCATCACGCAGGCCATCGCGAACGGCTGCGCGATCGGGCGCGCGGCGCGGGCATCCACCACCTGCCCGACTATGAGTTGCTTGAGCTATTCCTTTTCCGCAGCCAGCCGCAGGGCGACGTCAAGCCCATCGCCAAGGCCCTGCTGGCCAGGTTCGGTTCGCTGGCGGCCGTCCTCGCCGCCTCGGTCGAGGACCTGATGACGGTCAAGGCCGAGGACTCGCGCGGCCGCTCCAAGGGCATCGGCGCCGAAACCGCCCTGGACCTCGCCGCCCTGCACGAGGTCGCCCGCCGCGTCACCAAGGAAGAGGCCAACAAGCGCACGGTCATCTCCTCCTGGACCGCCCTGCTGGCCTACGTCCGCCTTTCGCTCCAGCACGAGCCGCGCGAGCAGTTTCGGGTCCTCTATCTCGACAACCGCAACCAGCTGATCCTCGACGAGATCCAGAACCGCGGCACGGTCGATCACGCCCCCGTCTATCCGCGGGAAGTCGTTCGCCGGGCGCTGGAGCTGTCGGCCAAGTCGATGATCATCGTCCACAACCATCCGTCCGGCGACCCCACCCCGTCCCGCGCCGACATCGACATGACGCGCCAGGTGGTCGAGGCCGCGCGGGCTCTGGGCCTGTCGGTCCACGACCATCTGGTCGTCGGTCGGGATGGCGTGGCCAGTTTCAAACAGCTGGGGTTGATGTAGCTTCCGCTCCCTGAGTTCCGGGGAAGTCATGACCACCACACGCCGCACCCTTCTCGCCGCCGCCCCCGTCGCCGCGTTGGCCACCTCCGCCGTCGCGCAAGGCGCCGCCCCCGCCGTCATGGTCTCGACCTGGGACTTCGGCGCCGCCGCCAACGCCGCCGGCTGGGCGGCGCGTCAAGCTGGCGGCTCGGCCCTCGACATGGTCGAGGCCGGCGGCAAGGTGGCGGAGCTGGATGAGGACAACTCGTCCGTCGGCCTCGGCGGCCTGCCCGACCGCGACGGCCATGTGACGCTGGACGCCTGCGTCATGACATGGGCCGGCGACATCGGCGCCGTCTGCGCGCTGGAGGATGTGGTCCATGCCGTCTCCGTCGCGCGCGCGGTCATGGAGAAGACGCCCCACACCATGCTGGTGGGACCCGGCGCGCGGACCTTCGCCGTGGATCAGGGTTTCCCGACCCGGAACCTGCTGACGCCCCGCGCCGAGGCGGCCTGGCGCGAGTGGCTGAAGACCGCTGAATACGCCCCGCGCATCAATAGCGAGAACACCGACTGGCGCTCCATACCCGGCGGTCCCGGCAATCACGACACCATCGGTCTCGTCGCCGTTGGAGCCGATGACCGGATAGCGGGCGCCTGCACCACCTCCGGCATGGCTTTCAAGATGCGGGGTCGGGTCGGCGACAGCCCCCTGATCGGGGCGGGCCTCTATGTCGATGATGAAGTCGGCGGCGCCACGGCGACCGGCGTGGGCGAGGATGTCGTCCGCGTGTCCGGCGCCCATTCGGTCGTCGAGGCCCTGCGCCACGGCCTTGACCCGACCGCCGCCTGCCGCACCGTCATCGAACGCCTGGCCCGCCTGCGCGGAACGAGGGTCGCGGCATCGCAGGTCGCCCTCCTCGCGCTGGATAAACAGGGCCGCGCCGGGGCCTTCGCCCTGCAACCCGGCTTCACCTACGCCGTGACCGACGCGGCGGGACAGACCCGGATCGAGCGCGCCGGGGCCCTGTTCACCGCATGACCACCACCCTGATC
The DNA here is from genome assembly GCF_048799765.1 of Brevundimonas sediminis. Taxonomy (NCBI): domain Bacteria; kingdom Pseudomonadati; phylum Pseudomonadota; class Alphaproteobacteria; order Caulobacterales; family Caulobacteraceae; genus Brevundimonas; species Brevundimonas sediminis. The sequence continues at coordinate 77,883 of NZ_JBLYQK010000003.1, read as the reverse complement.
ACCGAGCGGCTGACCCTGACGCCTGTGCAGATCTCGGACTATGCCGACCTGACGGTCCTGTGGGGCGACCCCGCCTTCGCCACCGCCATTTTCCCGACGGCCATGTCCAGTGAGGACGTCTGGTTCCGCCTGCTGCGCGACATCGGCCACTGGGAAGCGCTGGGTCATGGCAACTGGGCGATCCGCGAGACCGCCACCGGCGATTATGTCGGCGGCGTCGGTATCTTCGACGCGCGCCGCCTGATGGACCCGCCTTTCGATGCGCCAGCGCTCGGCTGGGGCGTCGCCCCCCGCCACCAGGGCAAGGGCATGGCCTTCGAGGCGCTGTCCGCCGCGCTCGCCTGGGCCGACGACACGCTCAACGCGCCGCGCACGGTCTGCATGATCGCCCCGGACAACGCCTCCTCCCATTCGCTGGCGAAGCGCGCCGGCTACACCCCTTACGCCGAGACCCTCTACCGGAATGAGGCTGTGATCCTGCTTGAGCGCCACGCGGCGTAGCCTGCCATTAAGGTTTACGCGGCATCCTCCGGACCGAACTCCGGAGTGCGTCCGTCCATGCCCATGCCCGTCGAAACGCTTCGCGCCTATCTGACCGAAGCCTTCCCCGACGCCGAGATCGCCATCGACGATCTGGCGGGCGACGGTGACCACTACCGCGCCCGTATTGTCTCGTCCGCCTTCGCGGGCCTGCCGCGGGTGAAACAGCACCAGCTCGTCTACGCCGCCCTGAAGGGCAAGATGGGCGGGGAACTGCACGCCCTCGCCCTTGAAACCTCGGTTCCTGCGGAGGGCTGACCGATGCGCTATCGTCCCTTCGGTCACGCCGGACAGGCTGTCTCGGTCGTCACCCTCAGCCTCGGGGCGCGGGATATCGCCGCCGGCCCGGACGCGGGCCGCGAGTTGATCTATTCGGCGCTGGAAGCGGGCATCAACAGCTATCGCCTGACCACGGCCGATCCCGTCCTGGCCGAGGTCCTGGGCGAAGCCCTGCGCCACGTGGACCGCAAGCTGGTTCAGGTCTCCCTCATGCTGGGCGCCGGGGACGGGCGACGCGGTTCGAACCGGGACTTCTCCGCAGAAGGCATGACCGGCGCCATCGACCGCGCCCTGCACGCCTCGAATCTGGGCTGGTTCGATCTCGCGGTTCTGGACCAGCCAGAAGACCACGAGCTGCCCCAGTCGTCCCTGAACGCACTCAAGGCCCTCCGGGCGACCCAGCGCATCCGCCTGCTGGGTATCGCCGGCGACAGCGAGGTGATGGACACCTATGTCTCCACCGGAGCCTTCGACGCCCTTTTCACCCCCTATCACGTCAACTCGCCGTGGCAGATCCGGTCGCGCCTGCGTGACGCCCGGGAGCGGGACATGGGAATTTTCGTCTACGACTATTTCCCGGACGCCCTCGACACGATGAAGAAGGCCACCGAAGTCCATGAAGAGAAGCGCGGCTTCTTCGGGTTCGGAAAGTCGCAGGGTCGAAAGCCGCACGATCCTCTTGCCGGCGTCGGGACCTTCGCCTTCCTGCATCAGACGAACGCGTGGACGGCCGAGGCGATCTGCCTGGCCTACGCCCTGACCGATCCGGCGATCTCCAGCGTCCTGATCGACGCGCCGGACGTCGAGCGGCTGAACACCCTGGCCATGGTTCCCGACCGGGACCTGCCGCCCGGTCTCGCCGCGCAGATCGAGATGGCGCGCGTGGCGGGCGCAAAGGCGGCCTAGCCACCCCGTTTGAGGGGATGGCGCAGCGGTTCACGGACACATCCGGGAGGCGCGCGCCCTTGACCCCCGGCGCGTCCGACCCTAGCTGACGGCCTTCATCGAAAGGCCTCCCCGTGACCGATCAAGCTGTCGCCGACCCCGTCCACGCCTTCATCGCCGATACCGTGGCCCAGCACGACGTCGTTCTGTTCATGAAGGGGACGCCGGATGCGCCCCGTTGCGGCTTCTCCTCGCTGGCGGTGCAGATCCTCGATCACATCGGCGCGTCGTTCGTCGGCGTCGACGTCCTTCAGGATGAGGCCCTGCGTGAAGGCATCAAGGCCTTCACGGACTGGCCGACCATTCCCCAGCTCTATGTGAAGGGCGAGTTCGTCGGAGGTTCGGACATCGTGCGCGAGATGTTCAACAGCGGCGAGCTCCAATCTCTGATGGCCGACAAGGGCGTCGCCCTCGGTCAGGACGACTGATGGCCCGCCCCCAGCTGGAGCCGCGCGAGGATCGCGAAATCTTCGTCCTCCCGCTGGAGGTTCGTCCCGAGCACATCGACGAGAACGGCCACGTGAACAATGTGGTCTACGTCGGCTGGCTGCAGGACGCGGGCACGGCCCACTGGAACGCCAGCTTCGACGAGGCGACCCGGACGAAGTGGTCCTGGGTCGGCGTCCGGCACGAGATCGACTATTTCCGCCCCCTGATGCCTGACGCCGTCGGTGTACGCGCCCGGACCTGGGTCGGCGACCCGCAGGGCCCCCGGTTCAATCGATATGTCCGTATCGAGGACGGCGAAGGTCGCCTGTGCGCCCAGGGCGTCACCGAATGGGTGCTGGTCGACGCGAAGAGCATGCGTCCCCACCGCATTCCCGCCGAGATGCTGCCGGCCTTTCAGGCCCGTTGAGGGCGTGCGGGCCGGATCGCATCGCGGTCCGGCCCTCGCTCAATCCTGGAGCCTCGTCGGATTCAGCAAACGCATCGGCGTTCCGGGCTCCACGCCCAACTCGCCCAGGGTCCAACTGACGTCTACCCCGTCCGGGACCAGGGCCTTGCAGTGATCCTCATGCGTACGACGCAGGACGATGTTGGTCGCGCCATCATCCACCGGCGTCAGGTCGACGGCGAAGTGACTGGCGTCCGTGCACCCGTTGGACTCGACCCGGACAATCAGTCGACTGTCCTCGACACGGGCCGACCGCACAGTCTCGAGCGACGGCACGGCGCGGTCTGCCGACCAGCGGACCACCACGTCCTCCTCACCGCCCTCGTTGGCGTAGATCACGCAGCCGGAGAGCAGCGGCGCGCAAAGGACCGCCGCAACCAGGGCGCGGATCATTCGCCGGCGTCCGCAGGCGGCTGGTGCACGACGCGGGTGGTCGGCTTGTCGGTGGCGATGATGATGCAGCCGCCCAGAGACGGGGCGGCGATGGCGAGAGCGAGAACAAGCGCGAGGCGGCGCATGGGAAATCCCCTTCCGGTTCATGGGAGCGCTTCTATGGTGAAGCTGCCGCCAGTCTGCCGCCCGGCGTTCCGGAAAACACGTGAACAATCGGCAAGGCGGAGCTTTGGCCGGCGGCGCTCACCCGCGCGCCCGCGGCGACAGGCGGCCGCGCCCCGGTTCAGGCCGAGGGCGTGATCTGGTAGGGGTTTTCGACCGAGACCCGGGCGCCCGGGGCGATGCCCAGCTCCTCGAACGACCAGCGCATTTCCACGCCCTGCGGCTGCACCTGGGCGCAGCGATCTTCCCGGATGCGTCGCAGGGTGATGACCGACTCGCTACGGGCCCGACGCACCACCGGCGTCAGGTCGGCCTTGCTGGTGCAACCGTTGGAGCTGACCCAGAAGACGGCCTGGTCCTGCGCGATGGCGACCGCATGGATCGGTTCGATCTGTCCCGGCAGATCGACAGAGGCCCGCTCGTCGCCGAACCAGCCCTGCACAGTCCCGCACCCCGTGACCATGACCGCGCCCGCCAGCACGAACGCGAGCGTCATCATCGATTTCATGTCGCTCTCCCCGGCCGGATCCCGAGCCCGCACGCAGTGTGCCGTTATTCGGCCCGAAAGTGAACCGCCACAGGGCCTGATCCAAAAGAAAAGGGGCCCCGGATTGCTCCGAAGCCCCTCAACTTCGATGTCGTCAGACGCTTGCGCGATTACGACGAGTAGTATTCGACGACCAGGTTCGGCTCCATCTTCACCGGATACGGCACATCGGCCAGTTCCGGCACGCGGACGTAGCGGACCGAGAAGCCGCGATCACCGATTTCCAGGTAGTCCGGGATGTCACGCTCCGACGACTGCTGGGCTTCGAGCACCAGAGCCATGTTGCGCGACTTTTCCTTGACCTCGATCACCTGGCCCGGCTTCACGCGGTACGAACCGATGTCGACCTTCTTGCCGTCGACGGTCACGTGGCCGTGGCTGACGAACTGGCGAGCGGCCCAGACGGTCGGGACGAATTTGGCGCGGTAGACGATGGCGTCCAGGCGCGATTCCAGCAGACCGATCAGGTTCTCCGAGCTGTTGCCCTTGCGACGGGTCGCTTCGGCGTAGGTGGCGGCGAACTGCTTCTCGGTGATGTTGCCGTAGTAGCCCTTCAGCTTCTGCTTGGCCTTCAGCTGCAGGCCGAAGTCCGAGACTTTCGACTTGCGGCGCTGACCGTGCTGGCCGGGGCCGTACGAGCGCTTGTTAACCGGGGACTTCGAACGGCCCCACAGGTTTTCACCCATGGCGCGGTCGATCTTGTACTTGGCGCTGTGGCGCTTGGACATAAGTCACTCTCTATGTTGATGCGGCCCGGTCCCTCCCCAACTGGAGAGACGATCCCAACGGCGGTCCACGCATCGTCCGTCATAAATCCCGCCCCTGAACGGAGTCAGGCGCGCGAAGGCGGCGCTTATGCCCATGGACAGGGGCAGAGTCAACGTCGCCCCTGCTCCCCGGACTCAGGCGACCTTGCTCGTGTCGTCGGCCACCGACGTCCGGTCGACAGCCTCCCTTCGGGGTCGGCCCAGCAGATAACCCTGCACCTCGTCGCAGCCCTGCTCCCGCAGGAAGGTCAACTGCTCATGAGTTTCGACGCCCTCGGCGAGGATCGGGATATCGAGGCTCTCCCCCAGAGCCAGCACGGCCCGGATGATCGCCTTGGACTGCGGCCCGCCGTCCAGCTCCGACATGAATGTGCGATCCAGCTTGATCTTGTCGAAGGGGAAGGCCCTCAACGTCGACAGGGACGAATAACCGGTGCCGAAATCATCCATCGCGACTGATACGCCCAGAAGCTTCAGCTGGCGCAGGATGTGGGTCGTCCGCTCCATGTCCGAGATCATCGCCGTCTCGGTGATCTCCAGCTCCAGCCGGTGCGGGGCCAGTCCGGTCTCGATCAGGATCTGGTGCACCAGTCGCGGCAGATCGACATGCGACAGCTGGACCGGCGAGAGGTTCACCGCGATCCGATGCGGCCTGTCCCAGCCTGCCGCCTCGGCGCAGGCCCGCCGCAGAACCCATTCCCCGATCGGCAGGATCAGGCCCGTCTCCTCGGCCAGCGGAATGAAGTCCGCGGGCGAAATGTAACTTCCATCCTCCTGCCTCCAGCGGAGAAGGGCCTCAAAGCCGGTGACGTCGCCGGTCTCGACCGACGCCTGCAACTGATAGTGCAGCTCGAAACGGTCGTTCTCCAGCGCATCGCGAAGGCCCAGGGTGATGCGGCGGCGCTGGCGCACCGCCTCGTCCATCGCGCCTTCGTAGAAGCAGATGTCCGTCGTGAGCGAACTCTTGGCCCGGTACATGGCCAGGTCGGCGTCATTGATCAGGACCGACGGCTCCGTGGCGTCGTCCGGCCACAGCGCGATCCCGATCGACGAACCGCATTGCAACTCGGCATGTTCAGCCTCCAGCGGCGTCGAGATCGCCTGCCGGAGGCGCTCGGCGGCCGCATGGGCGTCCATCCGCTCCACGATGGGGATCAGCGCCACGAACTCATCGCCGCCCAGCCGCGCCACGAATTCACCCTCACGCGTCGCCGCTTTCAGATGGTCCGCCACGTGCGCCAGCAACCTGTCGCCGACAGCGTGGCCGTACAGGTCATTGACCTCCTTGAAGCGGTCCAGGTCGATCGCCAGCAAGGCAAAGCCGTGGGCGTTCGTCGCCAGTCGTTCCAGCTTCTCCAGGAAGGAGGTGCGGTTCGGCAATCCGGTCAGGCTGTCGTTACGCGCCAGATGGGCGATACGCCGCTCCTGCGCCAGGCGCGACCGCAGATCCCGCACGGCATAGATGTACACCGCCGCCCCCTTCGCCCCGGTCGTTTCCTCGCGAACGGCGATCTCGACCGGCACCGGCGCGCCGTCACGGGCCCGCACTCGGCTCTGCATCAACAGGCCGGGTTGCAGGGAGACGACATCCTCGATCCAGTCCTCGATGGGCGAGCCGATCGTCCGCCCCTCCTGCACGCCGCACAGTTCGGTGAAGGCGTGATTGGCCAGACGCACCTTGCCGTCCGCAACGACCACCATGCCGTCCACGCTGCCTTCGATGAGCGCGCTCAGCCGGTCACGCGACAGTCGCTCGGTCTGTTCCTCAAGCGCGTAGCTCGCCACGGCCGTGCCCAGGATCAGGAAGCCGATGGCGGCCACGCTGGCGGCGAGCAGCGCGTCCGCATCACTCAGCAGGGTCGCATCCGCGCTCGGCGCGAGGGGCATCACCGTCAGGGCGCCCATGCCCGTGAAATGCAGGGCCACGATCGTCAGGACCAGCAGCAGGGGCGCCAGGACGGGGCGGCGCCACGGACGGTCATCCGTCGCGATATGGAAGGCCGCCGCGCCGCCGGCCACGGCCGCAATCACCGAAGCGATCACATAGGCCGGCGCCCAGATCACCAGGGCGTCTGCGGTGAACGCCGACATGCCGATGTAATGCATCGCGGTCACGCCCAGGCCGAACACGGCGCCGCCGACCGGTGCGGCATGGCGGAACCGCATCGCACCGAGGCCGATGGCCAGACCGCAGGCGACCATCGCGACCAGCAGCGACAAGCCGGTCAGGACCGGCGCATAGGCCACCTCCACGCCGGGCTGGTAGGCCAGCATGGCGACGAAATGGGTGCACCAGATCGTCGCCCCGCCCGCCATCGCGCCCAGGAACAGCCATGGCAGCCGCGCCCGCGCCGAGCTTCGGCGGGTCTTGTCGAACAAGCGGTTCAGGACAACGGAGCCGACCACGCAGATCAAAGCGGCGAGGGCGACGAGGAGCAGGTTATGATCCTCGGTCAGGCAGGTCAGGACGCGCATACTGAACGAACTCGGGGGAGGAGGGTCGGCCCCCTGCCCTAGAGGCCCACCTCTTAACCATCGCCCCACGGTCACGGTTAGCAGGTGGTGAATCCGACGGTCCGACTATCGCACGGTCAGGACGACAAGGGCCTTCGCAGGCACCTGCGCTGTCAGCGTTCGACCGGCCAGGCGTCCACCATTGAAAGCGTTGGGCGTCACAGCCTCCGGGTATTCAGGGGCGTTGTGCGCGTCTGTTCTGGAAGCGGTCAGCACCTGCCCGGTGACCCGGGATAGCGCTCCTCCATCCAACTCCAACGCAAGGCCCTCGGGGTGATCCGGATTGAGGTTCACGACGGCGATGTACAACTGCCCGTCGCCTCCCCGCGCGGCGGCCACGTCAAGACGCGCGCCGCCGGTCCCCTCGAGTTCGACCGGCACGACGGTCGCATTGCGAAACGGCTTGTACAGCATGAAGGCGTGATAGGTCGGCGTCAGTGTCATGCGCGGCCCGTCGGTCAGGATGAGCGCCTGCAGCACGTTCACCATCTGGGCGACGTTGGTCATCCTCACCCGGTCAGCGTGCCGGTGGAAAATATTGAAATGAACCGCCGCGAGCAGGGCGTCCCTCAGCGAGTTCTGCTGCTGCAGGTGACCTGCGGTCGTCCCGGGCGTCGGATCATACCAGGCCCCCCACTCATCAATCGCCAGCCCGATCCGTCCCTCGGGATCGTATTCATCCATGATCGCGTCATGGGCCCGGATCATTTCCTCGATCCGATAGGCCTGGTCGAAAGTGGACCGCCATTCGGTCGTATTGAACCCCACGGCCGCACCCTTGCGCGCCCAGTCGCCGGTTGGCAGCGTATAATAGTGCAGCGACAACTGGTCGAAACTGTCCCTGCCGTCCCGCATCAGGGTCCGGGTCCACTCGTAGTCCTCGGCGTTGGGGCCCGCCGCGACAGTTACTGTGCCGGGCGCAGCCACGAACCCGGCGTACTGCCGCATCAGGTCCGTATAGTAGCTGGCCCGCATGCGCCCGCCACAGCCCCAAGGCTCATTGCCCAGCCCCAGGTAGTCGATCTTCCACGGCCGGGACCGACCATTCGCCCGACGCTCCTGGGCCAGCGTCGAGTCACCGTCCGAAGTGATGTACTCAACCCAGTCCGCCGCCTCCGCGGGCGTCCCGCTTCCCATGTTGAGGCTGAGATAGGTTTTCGCGCCGATCAGTTCTGCGAAATCGAAGAATTCATGGGTTCCGAAGGCGTTGTCCTCGGGACTGCCGCCCCACCACCGGTTCAGGGTCACCGGCCGGGCAGACCGCGCGCCGATCCCGTTCCGCCAGTGGTAGATGTCCGCGTAACAACCGCCCGGCCAGCGCACGACCGGAACCTCCAGTGCTTTGAGGGCGTCGATCACATCATTGCGGAAGCCGCGCGTGTTCGCGATCTCCGAGCTTTCGCCGACCCAGACCCCGCCGGTGATTCCGCTGCCCAACTGCTCCATGAACTGGCCGTACACGTCCGGATTCACCGTCGCGCCGGGCTGATCCAGCCGCACCACGCCGCGCACGTCGGCGGCGGCCGTCGTCCCCACAAGCGAAACGGCGACGACGAGGGCGGCGAGAGACCGAACTCTCATGTCAACGCCCCGTCGGCGCGAACTCGGCCAACACGACATCATAGGCCCTCATGGGCAGTTCGAGACGCGCCAGTCCATCCGCCCCGACGGTCACGGCCCTCACCTCCGGGGTATCGCCGGTCAGGGCCTGAAGATGCGCCAGTTGCGCCCCGGACAGGGCTTCGGGCCGCCCCATCTCCAGATAGGCGGTGTAGGCGTCGTTGCTGCGGAAACCGACGCGACGGATCTCGACCCGATAGGCGCCCGCCGCCAGACCCCGCGCCTCGATGACCAACGGCTCCAGTTCCCGAGCGGGCTGGACAGCGCGGAAGTAGGGACGGTTGCTCACCGGCTGATCCGGCGCTTCATAGTGCCAGGCCAGAACCTGCAGCACGCCGTCATCCAGCGTCACAATGCTCTGCGCGTCGGTGTTGGCCAACTCGCGGTCGCCCAGCCGGGCAAGATATTTGTAGGCGAACCACGATGGCTTGCGGACGCCCTGCGGGGTCATCAGCCCGAACCCTCCGTCGAAAGGCCGGGTTTGAGGCCCGGGCTCCTCGAACAGGTCGGAGTAGGTCCAGTAGCTCATCCCCTGCGCCACGCCTTCCAGCGGCTTGAGCCGGCTCAGGATGTAGGAGGCGCTCAGATGGCTGTCGTGCACCGGGTCACGCGGGTTGTAGCTGGTGCTCCACTCGGTGAAATACAGCGGCAGTCCCGGTGTCGCCGAGGCCTCGATCTGCGCTCGGACCTTCCGGACGTCACCGATCACCGCCTCCGGGTTCGGCGACAGCTTGTTGTCGCCCTCCCCGTTTTCATCAAGAAAGCCGCCGTCCACGCCGTAGGTATGGGTGGTCACGAAATCGACCGGCGCGTCATGGACTCGCGCATAGGCCAGCAACTCCGGCACCCAGGCCGCACCCGCCGTGGACGGACCGCCGACGGGCAGGGCCGGATCGATCGCCTTGATCACCCGCGCCGTGCGCACATACAGGTCGAAATAGGCCGCCTGATCGGCCCGCTCCCAGAAGCCGTCCAGGTTGGGTTCATTCCAGACCTCGAAGAACCAGGTCCGCACCTCCTCCACGCCGTAGCGCGCGATCAGGTGGCGTACGAAGGCGTCGACCAGGGCGTCCCACTTCTCCGGCTGCGGATGGGAGGTATTGCCCTTCCAGTAGAAGATCGTCTGGTCCGACGTCCGCATGTCGTGCGGAGTGAAGCCCAGTTCCACGAACGGCTTGATCCCCATCGACAGGAAGCGGTCGTACAGGGCGTCGACCTTGCTGAAGTCGTAGACCGGCCGACCGTCCACCTCGCGATAAACGCCCATGTCGTCATGGAAGATGGCGTGGAAGCGGATGTAGCGGAAACCCAGTTCCTCGCGCGCGATCCGCAACTGGGCCAGCGCATCCTCGCGCCCGGTCACGGCCGGATAGTCGGCGCCGACAGAGAAGTCCGCCATCCGGTCGCGCGGACGGCTTTCGGCGCCCGCATCGGCCAGAATGGTCCGGCTCTGCGCAGACGCCGCCCCGCCCGTCAGCAGAAGTCCGCAAACGGCCACCGCCGCCGCACGCCCCACGTGCTTCGCCCAGCTTCCCATGTCTCGCTCCCCGGCGATTTGTTCGTTGGGAGCGATGTTAGCGCTAACAATCACAAACACAAGAAAGGCGCCGCATCGCTACGGCGCCTTTCCGGGGTTCCGACTGTCGGACCGGCCTTACTTGGCGGCTTCGTACAGTTCGTTGACCTTGTTCCAGTTCACCACCGACCAGAAGGCCTTCAGGTAGTCGACCCGGCGGTTCTGATACTTCAGGTAATAGGCGTGCTCCCACACGTCGGCGGCCAGCAGGACCGCGCCCTTCTCGTCGGCCACATCCATCAGCGGGTTGTCCTGGTTCGGCGTCGAGGTGACCTTCAGCTTGCCGTCCTGGAGGATCAACCAGGCCCAGCCCGAGCCGAATTGACCGGCGCCGGCGGCGTCGAAGTCAGCCTTGAACTTGTCCAGACCGCCCAGTTCGGCGTCGATCTTGGCGGCCAGTTCAGCCGACGGTTCGCCGGTCTGGCCCTGCGGCGCGAGCAGTTCCCAGAACAGGCTGTGGTTCCAGTGACCGCCGCCGTTGTTGCGGACAGCCTTCGGCAGCTTCGACATGGTCGCGAACAGCTCCTCCAGCGACTTGCCCTGCAGCGAGGCGTCGGCGTCCACGGCCTTGTTCAGGTTGTCGACGTAGGTCTGGTGATGCTTGTCGTGGTGGAAGGTCATCGTCTCCTTGTCGATCGCCGGCTCCAGGGCGTCGTAGGCGTACGGCAGGGGCGGAAGGGTGAAGGCCATGGAGAGACTCCTGTCAGGCGGTTTGATTCTGGACCGGATGTAGGGCTTCCGGACGCTCCGCCAAAGGCTCGGCGGGCGGTTTTTGTCAGGTTTTGAACGTTGCGGCCCCTCAAAGGCTGCATGACAGTAAGTCCCGTCAAGCTTGGAGAGGGAGACAGGACGATGCGGGGCTTCAAACGGCTTTGCCTGATCGGCGCAACGGGTCTCGGCTTGTCCGGCTGCAGCAGCGACCCTGCCTTCTGGGACGCGGTGGCGCAGGGGCTGGACCAGGCCGCCTACGACCTCGCCAACGAGCCGGTCTGCACCTGGTACACCGACTCCTACGGCATCGTGCGACAGCACTGTGTCCCCGCCTATGCCGTCAACCAGCCGGTCTATGTCACACCGGTCTATGTCGCCCCCGACCGCGACCATGGCCGGCACAGGGATCGGGATCATGGCCGGCGTGATCGTGACGATCGCCGGGACAGGGACCACCGGCGCGGACCAAAGGGCTAGGCCTTCGGCAGGTTCGCCTTCATGCAGTCGCGCACCGCCCGGCGGTGGTCGCCCAGCGCGTTGAGGTAGTCCACGCCCGCCGCCGCGAAGGCGACCTTGGTCGCCGCGTCCAGCCCTTCCGGCAGGGCCGCGATCACCCGCTTCTGACCCTTGTCATGCAGGCAGAAACCGACCTCGCTGCACAGGGCCGCGAACATCGCGTCGTACCGGTCGTCACTCATGGTCAGGCTTTCAGGCGGGCGGCGTGGAAGGCGACATGGTCGGCGATAAAGCTGGCCATGAAGAAGTACGAATGATCATAGCCCGGCTGCATCCGCACCGTCACCTTCTGACCACTCGCCTCGCCCGCCGCGATCAGCAGTTCCGGCTTGAGTTGCTCCACAAGGAAGCTGTCCGCGTCGCCCTGATCGACCAGGATGTCGTCATAGACGCCCCTGGCTGCGCCGCCCTCGAGCAGCAGGGCCGCATCGTGGTTCGCCCACGCCGTCCGGTCCTCGCCCAGATAGGCGGTGAACGCCTTCTCGCCCCACGGGCAGCGGGTCGGCGAACTGATCGGCGCGAAGGCCGAGACCGAGCGGAACAGGTCCGGATGGCGCAGGGCCAGGGTCAGCGCCCCGTGCCCGCCCATCGAATGGCCCGAGATGGAGCAGACCCTGGTGGTCGGGAACTCGCGGTCGATCAGATCGATCAGCTCACCCGTGACATAGCTCTCCATGCGGAAGTGCGGGGCCCAGGGCGTCCGGGTCGCATCCACATAGAAGCCCGCGCCCTGACCGAGGTCATAGGCGGGATCGTCGGCGACGCCCTCGCCCCGCGGCGAGGTGTCGGGGGCCACGATGATCACCCCATGCGCGGCGGCGGCGGCATAGGCTCCGGCCTTGGTGGTGAAATTGTCCTCGGTGCAGGTCAGGCCCGACAGCCAGATCAGCACCGGGAACGGCCCTTCGCCGCCGGGGACGAAGACCGACAGGGTCATCGGCGTGCCGGTCACCGCGCTGTCGTGTTTCAGATAGCGCAGCGTGCCGCCGTGGACGGTGTGGGTCTTCGTCGTTTCCATTCGGTCTCTCAGGTCTTCGGGCGGTGCAGGGCGCAGATCTTGTTGCCCGACGGATCGCGCAGATAGGACAGGTACAAGGCGCCGAACGGGCCCTTGCGCTCGCCGGGCGGGTCCTCGATCGACGTGCCGCCCGCCTCGACGCCGGCGTCGTGGAAGGCCTTCACCGCTTCCGCATCACGCGCGCCGAAGCCGATGGTGCCGCCGTTGGCGTGGCAGGCCGGGTCGCCGTCGATGGGCTTGCCGACCGCGAACGCGCCCCGCTCGGTCCGCCACCAGTAGCGGCCCATGCCGTCCGGTTGCCCCGGGCCGATGCCCAGGGCGCCGAGCGCCGCATCATAGAATTTCCGCGACGCCTCGATGTCATTCGCGCCGACGGTGATGTGTGTGAACATGTGCTTCCTCCCTCAAGGTGACCTGATCTCGCACAGGTCCGTTGCTTTCAGCAACCCTCTTGGGTCAGAACACCACCACCGACCGGATGCTCTTGCCCTCGTGCATCAGGTCGAAGGCCTTGTTGATGTCTTCCAGACCGAAGGTGTGGGTGATCATCGGGTCGATTTCGATCTTCCCGTCCATGTACCAGTCGACGATCTTCGGCGTGTCGGTGCGGCCGCGGGCGCCGCCGAAGGCCGAGCCCTTCCAGACGCGGCCGGTGACCAGCTGGAACGGCCGGGTGGCGATCTCCTTGCCCGCCTCGGCCACGCCGATGATGATGCTCTCGCCCCAGCCGCGGTGGCAGGCTTCCAGCGCCTGACGCATGACCACGGTGTTGCCGGTGCAGTCGAAGGTGTAGTCCGCGCCGCCGCCGGTCAGCTCGACCAGATGGGCGACCACATCGCTGACGTTCTTCGGATTGACGAAGTGGGTCATGCCGAAGCGACGGCCCCACTCTTCCTTGTCGCCGTTGATGTCCACACCGATGATCATGTCGGCGCCGACCATCTTCAGGCCCTGGATGACATTCAGGCCGATGCCGCCCAGACCGAAGACCACCGCATTGGCGCCCGGCTCGACCTTGGCCGAGTTGACCACCGCGCCGACGCCCGTGGTCACGCCGCAGCCGACGTAGCAGGCCTTGTCGAAGGGCGCGTCCTTGCGGATCTTGGCCAGGGCGATCTCGGGCAGGACGGTGTAGTTCGAGAAGGTCGAGCAGCCCATGTAGTGGGCGATGGCCTGCCCCTTGTAGCTGAAGCGCGAGGTGCCGTCGGGCATCAGCCCCTTCCCCTGCGTGCCCCGGATCGAGGTGCACAGGTTGGTCTTGCGGCTGAGGCACGACTTACACTGGCGGCACTCCGGCGTGTACAGCGGGATCACGTGATCGCCGACCTCGACAGAGGTCACGCCCGGCCCGACTTCCACCACCACGCCCGCGCCCTCATGGCCCAGGATGCTCGGGAAGATGCCCTCGGAGTCCAGACCGTCCAGCGTATAGGCGTCGGTGTGGCAGATGCCGGTGGCCTTGATCTCGACCAGCACTTCGCCGGCGCGCGGGCCTTCCAGATCGACCTCGACGATCTCAAGCGGACGTTTGGCCTCGAAGGCGACGGCGGCGCGGGTTTTCATGATCCAAGGTCCTCCGGAGGCCCCTATCGCTTGCCGCGCGGCGGCGCGCTGCTTGAGGGGAAACTGATCTGTGCCGCCCTTCTAGGCCTGAGCGCGCAGAGACGAAACGGCGACAAACGCAAAACATTATTGCCAATACGGGACAATCATGCTGCATCTTCCGCATGAGCAGTCGCTGGGACGGGATCGACGAATTCACCGCCGTGGCGGAGCAGGCCAGCTTCTCGGCCGCCGCCAAACGCCTCGGCCTGTCCACCTCCGCCGTCAGCCGCGAGATCGCGAAACTGGAGGACCGGCTGCAGACCCGCCTGCTGAACCGCACCACCCGCCGGGTCGAACTGACCGACGCGGGACGCGACTTCCTTGACCGCTGCCGCCGCCTGATCGACGAGCGGGATGAGGCCCTGGCCGCCGTCCAGCCGGACGACAGCGCCCCGCGCGGCCTGCTGCGGATGACCTGTTCGGTGTCCTACGGCGAGCGCTTCGTCGCTCCCGCCGTCAACCGCTTCGCCCGCGCCCATCCCGAACTATCCATCGAGCTGGATCTCGACAACCGCCTGCGCGACCTCGTCGGCGACGGCTACGATCTGGCCGTCCGCTTCGGCCACCTGACGGACTCCCGCCTGATCGCGCGCAAGCTGGCCTCCCGCCGCCTGATCCTCTGCGCCAGCCCGGACTACCTCGCCCGTCGGGGCGCGCCCCGCGCCCTGTCCGAGCTCCCGGCCCACGACCTGCTGACCGGTTCATCCGAGCACTGGCGTTTCACCGAAGGCGGCCGCGAGACCACCCTGCGTCCGCAAGGCCGCTGGCGCTGCAACTCCGGCGCGGCGGTTCTGGATGCAGCCCTTCAGGGGCTCGGCCTGTGCCAGTTGCCGGACTTCTACGTCACCGAACCGCTGCGCACCGGCGCCCTCGTCGCCCTGCTCCCCGACCACCGCCCGCCCGACGAAGGCGTCTGGGCCGTCTATCCTCACCGCCGCCATGCGCCGCCCAAGGTCCGCTTGATGATCGACCATCTTCGGGAAAGTCTGGCGACATCGACCACCCTCCCCGAGGCCCAGCCATGAACCTCGTCATCCTCACCGGCGCCGGCATTTCGGCCGAGAGCGGCGTGCCGACCTTCCGGGCCAGCGACGGGCTGTGGGAGGGCCACCGGATCGAGGAGGTCGCCACGCCCGAGGGCTTCGCGGCCGATCCGGCTCTCGTGCAGGACTTCTACAACCGCCGCCGCCGCCTGCTGGCCGAGGTCGAGCCCAACCTGGCCCACCACGCCTTGGCCGAACTGGCCGCGCGGTGGGAGGGCGACTTCCTGCTGGTCACCCAGAACGTCGACGACCTGCACGACCGCGCCCATGCGCTGGTCCCGCCCGCGCCGGGCTTCCAGTTGATCCACATGCACGGCGAACTGCTGAAGGCGCACTGCACCGCTACGGGCCGGGTCATCGACTGCCACGGCGATCTGGACCCGCGCCACGACAGCCCGTTCAGCCCCGACGGCTGGTTGCGCCCGCACATCGTCTGGTTCGGCGAGATGCCGCTGGACATGCCCTTGATCGACGCGGCGATCGCCAACGCCGACCTGTTCGTCTCCATCGGCACCTCGGGCGCGGTCTATCCGGCGGCGGGCTTCGTGCAGGACGCCCGCCGCGCCCGGGCCCGGACCGTGGAGATCAATCTCGAACCGACGCAGGGCTCGCGCCGGTTCGACGAGGTCATCTACGGCCCGGCCACCGAGACCGTGCCCGCCTTTGTGGACAGGCTGCTGAAGGGTTAGCCCAGCCACCCCATGTGCTCGGCCAAGATCGAGGCGCCGATCACAATCAGCGCCACGCCGCCCAGGAACTCGGCGATCTTGCCGAAGCGGGCGCCGACGGCCTTGCCGATCAGCATGCCGATGGTGGTGAAGACGAAGGTGGTGAAGCCGATCGACAGGGCGATCACCCAGATGTTCGCCCCGATGAAGGCCAGTCCGACGCCGACCGCGGCCGCATCGATGCTGGTGCCGATGGCGGTGGCGATCAGGGCCAGTGCGCCGTTGCGGGCGGCGCGCGAACCGTCGTCATCCTCATCGACCGGCTGGAACGCTTCCCACAGCATCTTGGCCCCGACCGCGCCCAGCAGGCCGAAGGCGATCCAGTGGTCGACCTGCTCGACCAGCCCGGCGGCGATCATGCCCAGCCCCCAGCCGATCAGAGGCGTGATGGCCTCGATCACGCCGAAGACCAGACCGTTGCGCACGGCGGTGGCGACAGGGGGCCGGTGCGCCGCGCCACGGCCGACCGCGGCCGCGAAGGCGTCGGTGGACATGCTGACGGACAGCACGGCGATAGAGAGAGGGGTCATGAACAGAATCCGCCGGACGCATGAGACAGCGCGCTCACGCTCCCGCCGACAGGGACGCGCAAGGCACGCTGGTCTCGCCAGGCGGACACGAGGTCCGCTGATCGCGCCACGGGCCCTGAAGCCACGAGTATGTTGACGCGAACCCGGCCTTTGAATGGGCGCCGGCGGCTACTCCCCAACGGGGCGGCGTCTACAGGAGACGCCCCCGCGGATCAACCGCGCGGGCCGAAAAGGATCACGCCTGCGCCGATCAGACACACCGCGCCGCCGATCATATCCCAGCGGTCCGGCGGGCTCTTCTCCACCAGCGCCATCCAGATCAGGGAGGCGCAGATATAGACCCCGCCATAGGCCGCGAAGGCCCGCCCCGCCGCATCGGTCGGCACCAGGGTCAGCAGCCAGGCAAAGGCGATCAGGCAGGCTGCGCCGGGAACCAGCCACCACGGCGACCGGTCCAGCTTCAACCAGGCCCAGAAGGCGAAACAGCCCGCGATCTCCGCCAGCGCCGCCAGCGGATAGACAAGCAGCAGCTTCACTCGCCGCCGTCCGTCTTCGCCGCCATCTTGGCCAGCAGGCGTCCGCGCCCCTTCGACAGGGCGTGGATCACGCCCCGGAAGGTCGCGACCTCCTGCTCGCTGAAAGCCGCGCGGCCCAGCATGACGCGCAGGTTCTGGCTCATCGAGCGCTTCTTCTCCGGCGGATAGAAGAACCCGCCGGCCTCCAGCTCGTTCTCCAGATGCTCGTACATCCCGACCAGCAGATCATTGGAGGCTGGCGGCGCCTGATCGCGGAAGCGCGGCGGCGGGGCGTCGAGGATCAGGGTCCGCCACTCATAGGCGTTGATCGCCACCGCCTGCGCCAGGTTCAGCGAATGGTGCCTGGGGTCGATGGGAATGGTGGTGATGCCGCTGGTCAGGGCGATGTCGGTCGTCTCCAGCCCGGCGCGCTCGCCGCCGAACAGCAGGCCGGTCTTCAGACCCGAGGCGGTGTCGTCGTACAGGATGCGGGCGGACTCGCGCGGGGTGCGCACCGGCATCCGGGTCTCGCGCGGGCGGGCGGTGGTCGAGAAGACGGTGTTCAGGTCGGCGATGGCCTCCGCCACGGTGTCGAACACCTTCACCCCGTCCAGCACCCAGTCGGCGCCCGACGCCGTCGCCCAGGCGCGGTCCTGCGGCCAGCCGTCGCGCGGGCTGACGAGGCGCAGCTCGGACAGGCCGAAATTGGCCATCACCCGCGCAACAGCGCCGATATTGTCGGCCAGCTGGGAACGATCGAGGATGACGACAGGAGGAGTCAGGTCGGACATGGCCCGTCCCTACCCCTCCCGATCAGTCAGCGAAAGACGAGATCAGTCCTCGCCGTGCATCGCCAGCCAGGGATCGGCCGTCCCGGCCTCGACCTCGGCCACCTTCACGGCAGGCCAGCCGATGTTGTCGTCAGCCGAGTCGCGCCAGGCCAGGATGTAGAAGTCCCGCAGTTCCGAGGCCCCCGCCGCCAGACGGGCAATGGTGAACTCAGCGCCGCGACGGTCGCCGTCCGCGAAGCCACCGGCCTTCTCCAGACGGTAGAAAGGCGTCACCTGCGACAGGGTCTGGCGCAGGTACGCCGGCACGCGGGCGCGCAGGTCGAAACCGTCCAGCTGCGGCGCGGCCATGGCCGCCTCGATGGCGTCCAGACGGGCGACACGGGCGGTGAAGGCGCCCTCGAACATGCCGTGGGTCTGACGCGAGGTCGTGAAGCCTTCCGGATTCGGCGTGTTCCGGTCCCAGCCGTTGTAGTGGATGGTCGTGTGGTGCGGTTGCGAGCCGTCGCCGATGTAGTGGCCCAGCACCCCCATGTCGCGCAGGATCAGGGCCTCGCGGCGCTCCCGGTCCACCCGATACCAGGCTTTCTTCATCTCGTCGGTTTCACGCGCTTCCTGGGCGTTCAGCACCCGCCAGTAGGCGAAGTCCCGCACCAGGTTCTGGTAGGCGTCCCAGATCGCATAGGGCAGATAGCCCGCATCATCGACATCCAGACCCGCGCGGGTCAGGGCCGCGTCATACTCCGACTTCAGGCGCGGCAGGGCGTCCACCGACGGGCCCGAAGCATTGAAGACGAAGCCGTTGTCATCCAGATCGACGAAGTGGGCCGTGTCCCGTTCGCGGTCGTGGGGCTGACCGCCGCCCTTCCAGCGATCCGGCTCGCGGGCCAGTTCGCCGACATCGGCGGCGGCGGCGGGCGTCCGCAGGAAGGCCGGCATCTCTTCCGGCAGGCCCCGCACGGCGGCGACGCCGATCAGCCGGTGTCCGGTATTGCCCCAGGCCTGAACGGCGGCAGGGACGGCGACGGCGGCCACCACGCAGACGGCGGCGGCGGCGAGGGCGAAACGCTTCATGGGACAGGATCCGGACAGTGGAGGCTCAGCGGGTTAAATGGGCCTCGGCGTCAGGTCCAGCGGAGTCTTCGTCACAGCTTGACCGGATCGGCGCGAGACCCCTAACCCTGCGCGTCCCGTTCAGGAGGTGTCCCGTGTTCAAACGTTCCCTGCTCATCGCCGTGGCTGCCACGGCCCTCGCCTCCTCCGTCCAGGCCCAGACCGCCGCCCCGGCGCCCCGCCACCTGCCGGTCGAGCAGGCCCGCATCGAGGCGCACGAGGCCTTCCTGGCGGGCGACGCCCTGCGCGGTCGCGGCAGCGCCACCCCGGACGAGGCGGTCGCCGCCGCCTATGTCGCCGCCCGGTTCGCCGAATACGGCCTTAAGCCCGCGCCCGGAATGACCGGCTATCTCCAGACCGCCGGCGTCGTCCGTCGCGAACCGACCGCCCCGGGCCGCCGCGCGCGTTGGGACGTGGTCTCGCCCGAAGGCGCCGACCGGATCACCACCAACGCCATCGGCTGGCTGCAGGGCTCGGACCCCGAGGCCGGCGTGCTGATGATCTCGGCCCACCTCGACCATCTGGGCGTCCGCGACGGCGTCATCATGCACGGCGCCAATGACGACGCCTCGGGCGTCGCCGCCGTGCTGGAGCTGGCCCGCACCCTCGCGGCGGGCGAGCAGCCGAAACGCTCCATCCTGTTCGTCTGCTACGGCGCGGAGGAGATGGGCCTGCTCGGCTCCCTGTGGTTCGCCCGCAACCCTCCGGTGCCGATCAGCAGCATCGTCGCCAATCTCGAGATCGAGATGATCGGCCAGCAGGATCCCAACATGCCCGACGGTATCATGATGATGACCGGCTTCGAGCGCTCCAACTTCGGCCCGACGCTGAAGGACCGCGGCGCCCTGATCGCGCCCGACATCTATCCGGACCAGCATTTCTTCGAGCGGTCGGACAACTACCAACTGGCCCTGCAGGGCGTGGTCGCCCACACCATCTCCGGCTGGGCCACGATCCCGAACTACCACACCGCCGACGATACGATCGAAAACTTGGACTTCCCCTTCATGACCCGGGCGATCCAGTCGCTGGTCGAGCCGATCCGCTGGATGGCGACGGGTGACTTCAGGCCGGAATGGGTTGAGGGCGGCCGACCTGTTCCGCGGCAGCCGCAGTAGCAGCGGCTAGCGGATGCCGAACGCCTGTTCGACCCGCCCCACCCAGGCCCTGACCTTCGGACAGGCGGTCAGGTCGAAATCGCCCTCATGCGCCACGCGGGTGTAGGCCACCAGCGCCAGATCGGCCAGCGACACCGCTTCACCCGCCAGCCAGTCGCGCCCCGCCAGCCCGGCCTCCATACGCGCCAGCGCCGCATAACCCTTCTCGATCAGCCGGGGATCGATGTCCTCCGCCGCCCGCCCGGCGATGGCGCGCTGGAAACGTACCACGGCGATGCAGGGCTCATGGCTGTACTGCTCCCAGAAAAGCCATTCGAACATCCTGGCCCGGTCATAGCCGTCCATCGGTATCAGGCCCGTCCCCTCGCCCATGTGGACAAGTATGGCGTTGGACTGCGCCAGCGGCCGTCCGTCCTCCAATACAATCGTCGGCGTCTGTCCGGCGGGGTTCAGGGCCAAAAACTGTGGAGATCGCGTCACACCCGATGTGACATCGGTTTCGATCCAATGATAATCACGCCCCAGCCAGTCGAGCAACCACTTGACCTTCAAACAGTTGCCCGAACGAATATCTCCGTAGACAGTAAGCATCTCGTGCCAGCAAAGAGTTGTTGATCTGCGAATACAGCTTACAGACTTGTCAGCGCCAGCCAACCGCAGCTCCGCTTGACCATGCAGAAGCCCTGCTTATCCACCGCTCATCCGGACAGGTGGTCGCAGCAGATTTGTCAGGCCCGCCTTTTGACACAATTGGAAACGAAAAGCCGCTCGCCGGACGCGTACGGGGCCGGTGATTCCGCGAGCCTGCTCATGTTCGGCGCCACCGCCGCAGTCGCCCTCATCTGGGCGATCACCTTCCCCGCGCAGGCGGGCGTCATCGGTGAACCGGTCACCTACGAAGCGGCTTCGGCGCAGTCGTGGGGCTCGGAGCAAACCGGTCTGACGGACGAAGGTTCCAATGACGGCGCTGTGGTCGAACTGACCTCTGAACAACAGGCCCTGATGGACGGCGACGCCCGCTGGAGCGCCTCGGCGCGCCTGTATCATGCGGGTGGCGGCGGCGCGACGGGCAACGACAGCCTCGGCTGCCGTCCGGTCGCCATGCGCACGGTCGCGGTCGATCCGCGCTACATCCCCCGCCGCAGCGTCCTGTTTATCCGCGAGACGGTCGGGCTGCGTCTGGCCGATGGCACCGTCCACGACGGCTACTGGTACGCCTCCGACACCGGCGGCGCCATCAAGGGACAGAAGGTCGATCTGTACACCGGCCACGGCCGCGGTTCGATGCGGCAGGCCATGCGCCTGAACATGCGCACCCTGACGATCGCAGACGCCGGGCGCTTCGACGGCTGCCCGCCGGACTGGGACGACACCCCCAGCCGCAATGCGCCGCTGATGGCCGCCGCCGCGCCGCGCGCCACGGGCGTCGCGAACTAGGTCGCGAGCGACAACCCACAAGACATCAAACCCCGGCTCTCAGGAGCCGGGGTTTTTCTTTGCTCAGACCTTGAAGGCCAGGAAGCCGTCATCCACCGGCACCGTGGCTCCGTTGATGGCGGAGGCGGCGTCGGTGAACAGGAAGGCCACCACACTGGCCACCTTTTCAGGCTGGATCAGACGGTTGTGCATGTGTTGCGCGGCCAGCGGCGCCTTCACGCTGTCATCTTCCCCCAGGATCGGCGTGTCGATGAAGCCCGGCGCGACGCCGACAACCCGGATGCCGTGCTCGGCCAGTTCGAGCGCACCCGACCGGCTCATGGACACCACGGCCGCCTTGGCGGCGTTGTAGTTGAAGCTGCCCCGCGCGGCGATCGAGCCATAGATCGAGGCTGTGTTCACGAACGTACCCTTGGCGCCCAGTTCCACCATCTTCTTCGCGCCGTAGTACAGGCCGTAATAGACGCTGTGCTGATCGACCTCGATGACCTTCAGATACGAGGCCGGGTCCATCTCCAGGAACGGCTTCACCAGCCCGATCCCGGCGTTGTTGAACATGCCGTTCAGCGTGCCCAGCTTCTCGACCGCGAAATCGACCAAGGCCTCGATCTGCTCGGCCTTGGACACATCGACCTTGTAGGCGAAGGCCTTGACGCCCAGCGCCTGAACTTCGGTCGCCACCGCCCCGGCGCCCTCAAGGTTGAAGTCGGCGACGATCAGGTTCGCGCCTTTCTTGGCCAACGCCAGACAGGCCTCGCGGCCGATCCCGCTGGCGCCGCCCGTCACGATGATCGCCTGATCCCTGAGTTCCATCGCTAAGCTCCTCTGTAATGGAGCCGTCGACATAGGGATCCGCAGGCAACTGTGCCCGTAACTGCGGCGAAATGTGATCGGGTGAACGGCGATTTACGCCACCCCTAGAATTTCCGCTTGCCGCTGATCGTCTCGAAGAACATCCGCCAGTCGCCCATCAGGCTCCACAGCGGGTATTTGAACGTCGCGGGCCGGTTCTTCTCGAAGAAGAAATGGCCCACCCAGGCGAAGCCGTAGCCGATCACCGGCATCGCCAGCAGCCACCACGGATTCAGGGTCGCCACAGCCATGACCAGCGCGCCCAGCACGAGAGCGGAACCCACGATGTGTATCCGTCGGCACGTCTTGTTCGAGTGTTCGTGGATATAGAACGGATAGAACTGGCTGAACGACTGATAGCGTTCGCCGGGCGCGGGTTGACTGCTCATCCCGACAGGTTCCGCCCGGAACACCGTGCGGTCAAGCGTTCACCATGCCTGTCAGCCGACCGGTAAGCTCCCTGACGCACACTGCGGCTGAAGGGAGTCTGCCATGCAAGTCTTCGCCATCGCCGCCGCCGGCCTCTCGGACGCATCGTCCCGCTTCGCAGCAAGCGCGGAGCGCACCGCCCGTGCGCCGCTCGACAATCTTGCGGAAGAGTCTGTCGAGCGGATTGAGGCCGAGACCGCTTTCAAGGCCAACGCCTCGGTCCTGAAGACCGCGGATGAGATGTACGGAAGCCTGCTGGATATCCTCGCCTGAGCGGAGCTCAGTTTTCCTCGACGCTCGGCTCCGGGCCGAGCAGCCGCCGCACCGCGGGCCAGATCTTGATCAGGGCCGAAAGGAAGCCGACCACGGTCGAAACCCACTGGAAGGCGCTCCACACCCAACCGAACAGGTCGCCGTCGCCCACGGCCCGGCTCAGCGGGAACAACAGTCGCGCGACGCCGATCTGGAACGCCGCATAGGCTTGGGAGTATTCGATCGACCGGTCGGCGAAGAAGGCCACCGCCACCGCCGCCGACACCGGTGCCCACAGCAGGGGCAAGGCCAGCAGAACCGCCAGCACCAGGATCGCCAGCTTGGTGCCCAGGGTCTGGCGCGACAACAGGGTGGCGATCAGCCCGCCGCCCAGAGCCAGCGCGGCGCCGAGCAACGCCGCCGGCAATACCAGATCCGTGGCCGGTATCAGATCGACAACGAAGGCCGTCGCCCGGATGGCCACACCGCACAGGAGGAAGGATGCGATCCACAGGGCCGCATACTGCCCCAGACGGCTCTTCAGATGACCCAGGCTGAGCATGACGGCGATCCCCGCGGCGACGATGCCCAGAATGAACCGTGTTCTTGCGACTGTCGATGCGGCTCAGGCTGGGTTAGGCTGCCCCATCATCGATCCGGAGCCTGAGCCGATGCCCTTCGTCGACATCACCGTCATTCCCGTGAAGACCGGAAACAAGGCCGCCTATCTTGACCATTCCGCCCGGACCTCGCCCCTCTTCCGCGAGGTCGGCGCCCTGTCCGTCACCGAAACCTGGGGCGAAGACGTCCCGGACGGCAAGCTGACCGACTTCAAGCGCGCCGTCGCCCTCGAGGACGGCGAAACTGTCGCCGTCGGCTGGATCACCTGGCCGGACAAGGCCACCCGCGACGCCGGTTGGGAAACGCTCATGCGGGACGAGCGGCTGATGGGCGGCGAACCGCCCTTTGACGGCAAACGCATGATCTACGGCGGCTTCGACCTCGTCGCAGAACACTGAGGCTCAGGCCGCGCGTCGGCGTCCCCGCCACCAGAACAGCGCGGCCACGGCCAAGCCCGCCACCGCCAGGCAAACCCCCGCGAAGACGGGCCGCACGGCGAACCAGGAGACGGCGATCACCACCGCGCCGATCGCCAGCCCACCCACGGCCGCCAGCGCCCCGGCGCCGAAGCGGACCACCGCGCCCAGCGGCGGCAGGACGTCTGCCAGGGTCGAGATCGGGCCGAGGATCAGCCCGAGACCGAACATCAGGCCCGCCACTCCGACGGCGCGAAGGATCCAGCTCAGCATCCGGGCGCCGTCCTTCGCCTGACGGAACATCTCCACCGCGGTGACGGAGCCCATGCTGGTCAGGTAGATTTCCGAACCATTCCGGGCCACGTACGGCGCAAGCGCCCCGGTGCTCTGCGCGGCCGCCACGCTGACATCGGCCAACGGGGCCGAGAGATAGCGGACCCGCAGATCGCCAACGACCGGGTTGGCCGGGTCAGCGCCGACGTACAGGGCGTCATTCTCCACCTTCACCGGGCGCGAAAGCGCGGCGGCCAGGCGTTGGGCATGCTCGTCTGTGACGACAACCGGCGACGTCGCAGGCACGGCGTCAAGCAGGCGGCGATCGACGCGATACGCCCCCAGACGCCCTTCGGCGGCGGAAATCGTGGTCGCATCGACGGGCGGGGCCGGGTTCTCATGCCCGGCGGGCGCATGGAACTCCGAGGACGCCACGGGGGAGTCGGACCATCCCCGCTGGTAGTCATAGGTGGTCACCGTTTCCTCGCCCCCGCCGAGTTTTGTGCGGGTCTCGCTCCGGCGGGTCTCCACCCACTGATAGACTTCAACCGTCCGGCGCAGGCTGACGCCCGGGGCGGCGACGCCGCTGAGCGGGTCCTCCCGCGCGCCATCGACCGTGAGCGGTCCCGACAGATGCACGAGACGTCCCTCATTGGCCGGATCGATCCGGGCCAGCGGCGCCTCAACAACATTTCTCGCACCTTCGCCCAGCCCGCGCATACGGGCGATCGCGTTGCCCTCGTTCCAGGCCAGAAGCCCGATGGCCAGCACGACGATGACAAAGCCCGCCAACACGCCGGTCACCGCCGCGCCGAGCCGCTGGAACCACGACCGGTGCGTGGTTTCTGTAATCTGATCCGGAGCCATGAGCCCAACCTGTGATGGAGTGAGGAACAATGAACGCCGCCGCCAGGCTTTGACAACGGCGTTCGATGTCAGACGGTCAGGATCAGGGGGTCTCGGTGATCAGCAGACGGGCCGGAGCCGTGCCGCCCGAACCGAACTTGCCGACCCAGATGTCGTACGTGCCGCTCTGCGGACGGCTGAAGCGGACTTCGGCATCGCCGTCGCCGTAGCTGTCATCGTCACAGTACCAGCGCCCGTCCGGGCCATTGATGATGAGGGTCGTGTCTTCCGACGACAGCGTGCGGAAGACCAGCGGGAAGGAGCCCGCCGAATAGGTCACCTCGAAGTCCGGCGCGGTCGAGATATAGCCGGTGCAGGCGCCCGGCAGGTTCGCGCCGTTGACGCCGCCGCCCGCCTGTACATTGACCGTATAGGGGTCCGGGGTGAAGCCGGCGCTCAGCCGGATTTCACCGTAGGTCGCAGTCCGCCCGGCGTCCTGGGCGGCGGCGGAGCCGGCCATGCAGGCCAGGGCGAGGGTCAGGGCGGCAACGGTCTTCATTGTATCGTTTCCTTGCGGGCGTCGGTGGACGCAGTTGGGGTGAACCCGGGGCGACGGCGCCGCCCGGCAGGTCTTGACCCTCGAAGCTTGACCATTCTCGCCGCGGGATTACAGCACCATGGATATGGCGGTTGGCAGCCTTCCCGAACCGGTGATCCTGATGCCTGGAAGCGCCGGATGAAGGGTCGGCTCCACCCGTCCCCGGGGAAAGACTGATCAGATGCGTGAACCGATCGCCGAAGCCGGCCCCTGGCTGGACCGGAACCTGAAACATCTGTTGCCGCGCCTGAGCGTGCGCGCCCGTGACCTGATCGGCTTCCTGCTGGTCATCGGGCTGGTCCAGGCCGCTTTCTGGGCCTTCTACGCCTCCCCGCTGTGGCCCAAGCCGTCGACCGTCGAGCTGGATCGCATCGCCTTCACCCAGACCCGCCTTGCCCGCCTGCCCAAGCCCACGCCGCTCGCCGCCGCACAGGCGCGCTACGAGACGGTCGAACTGCCGCACACGGAGTGCTGCGAGCCCCATTATCTCGCCCTCAGCCTGACCTTCGATCTGGCCTCCGTTCCGGAGGAGGGCCTGGGTCTCGCGGCCTACCAGCAGGTGGACAACTTCATCGTGCTGGTGAACGGATCGGTGATCGTCTCCCGCGGCGAGATGGCCTACCCGGACCAGGCCTTTGAAGGCCAGCGCCCGGTCGTCGAGCGCATACCGGCAGGCCTGCTCCGCACCGGAGCCAATGACCTGACCTTCATCACCGTGCGTCAGGGCATGCCCTACACCGATCTCGTTCCGCCCATCCTCGCGCCCTGGTCGCAGGTCAGCGAATGGGCGGGCGTAAGGCTCTGGCGCACGATCGACTATCGCCAACTCTCGGTCTGGACGACCTGCATCATCGGCCTGTTCGCCCTCATGATGGTCTTCCGCGCCGAAAGGAAGCGCTTCGCCCTCTGGCTGGCCGCCCTTTGCGCCGCCTGGACAGCCTACGGCCTCTACGGCCTTGTTCTCGATCCGCCCTTCGGCGGCCTGATGCGCCTTTGGCTCTTCTTCGTCGTCAACGCGATGACGGCGACGGGTCTTCTGGGTCTGATCGACGCCTGGACCGATCGCCCCTGGCCGCGACTGCAGGCCGGCCTGGTTGCGGGCTTCCTGGTGTTCATTTCGACCTGCGGCGTCTGGCTCGGCCTTCGCCCCATGCCGGAAGCCTATGACGTCCCGGCGATGCTGTGGATGTGGGTGTCGGTCGCCCTCGGCGCGCTGGTCGTGATCCGCCTGCTCTGGCACTTCGCCACGGGCCCCGAGCCGAGGCGGCTGGAGGCGGCGCTCCTGTCCATCTGCGCGACCTGCGTCGTCCTGGATGCGATGGGCGAGTATTTCGGCCTGACCCCGGGCGGCTTCCTTCTGGACTCGACCCCCGTCCTGCTGCTGGCGCTGGTCGCCGCCTTCGTGCAGCGCAACTTCACCCTTTTCCAGTCCGCCGTCGGCCTGAACCGCTTGCTGGGCGACGCCCTGGCCGCCCGCGAGGCGGAGCTGGACGTGGCCCATACCCGCGAGCGTGACCTCGTGCGCCATCAGGCCCATGACGACGAGCGGCGCCGGATCATGCGCGACATGCATGACGGCCTCGGCAGTCAGCTTATGAGCATGCTTCTCGCCGCACGTCGCGGGGTCGCCGACAGCGAGCAGGTGGCCGAAGGGCTCCAGTCCGTCATCGACGAGATGCGCCTCATGATCGACTCGATGGACTCGGTGGGCGAGTCCCTGGCCTCGGCCCTGGCCACCTTCCATGAGCGGGTGCGTCCGCGCATCGAGGCCGCCGGCTTCGCCCTCGACTGGACCGCCGACGTGCAGGGCGCCCTGCCCGACTATCCGCCGCGGACCCTGCTGCAGCTGTTCCGGATCCTGCAGGAGGCCGTCAACAACGCGCTGAAGCACTCCGGCGGCGACCGCATCGCGATCAACATCCTCGCCCGCCCGTCCGCTCCCGTCACCCTGACGGTCACCGACAACGGCAAGGGCGGCGTCCTGTCCGGCAAGGCGGGACGCGGCCTGACCAACATGCGCACGCGGGCGGCCCTGATCGGCGGGGTTGTCGACATCGACTCCACCGAAGCGGGCGTCACCGTCGCCCTGACCCTGACCCCGGCCGCCGCCGACGTGGTCCCAAGCTGAGTTCGCCATGTCCGACGCCCCCCGCTCCATCGCGATCCTCGAGGACGACCCCAATGTCGCGCGGCATTTCCGTGAGATTGTCGAGGGCGTCCCCGACCTGGGCTTGGTCGGAATGGCCGATTGTCTGGCCGACGCCCCGGCCCTGCTCGACTTCGGCCCTGACCTTTTCCTCACCGACATCGGCCTGCCGGACGGAAGCGGCCTGACCTTCATTCCCGGGATCAAGGCGCGCCTGCCGGAGTGCCGGGTGCTCGTCATCACCGCCTTCGGCGATCGCGACACAGTCGTCTCGGCGCTGAATGCGGGTGCGGACGGCTATCTGTTGAAGGACAGCAGCACCGCGGTGATCCTGGACGGCATCCGGGCCACCCTGGACGGCGGGGCGCCGATCAGCCCCTCCGCCGCCGTCTATCTGCTGGAACGTCTGCGCGCGCCAGAGGCTGAAGCGGCGCCGGACCTTTCCACCGACGAACGGCTGACCCCGCGCGAGGTTGAACTGCTCGAACTGTTCGCCCGTGGCCAGAGCTACAAGGCCGCCGGCCGCGCCCTGGGCATTTCCCCCCTGACCGTCGGCAACCATGTGAAATCCATCTACCGCAAGCTTCAGGTCCATTCCCGCGGCGAGGCCGTCTATGAGGCGGTGCGTCGGCGGCAGCTGTCGCTCTGAACCGTCAACGGCAGAACCGGGTGTCCGTCGCCTCAAGATGCAGGTGGTCGGCATGGACGGTGTTGTAGTCCGGGCTCAGCGTCGTACCGAAGATACGGCAGGCGTCATCCCGGATGCGTCGCAGGAAGCGCTGCTCGGCCTCATCCCCGCCGAACCAGTCGTCCTTCAGACTGACACGCCGTCCGTCGCGAAGACGAACCCCGGCCACATCCACCGCCGCGGCCTGCGCGTGGGCGCTGATGCGGTTGCTGACCCCGCCGTTGTTCACATTGCGACAGGCGTAGGCGCCGAAATGGTCGATCTGGACCACATCCGAGCCGAGGATCTCCCGCGCCGCCGGCTCCAGTGACTGTCGCCGCCAGACACTCAGCGCCAGCGCCGCGCGGCAAGTCATCTCGACATCGCCGGGCGCCAGCCGCGCCACCGTGCCCATGTCGGGGCCCAGCACCCCGCCCGCCGCCAGCCCGCACGCCTGCGGGTCGCCCTTGTCCGGCGTCGGCCGGAAGGTCACCCGCGCGGCCGTCAGCTGGGCCATGCACTGGGTCAGCTCGGCGCTCTCCCGGATCACCGCGCCCCGCGTTCCACCATCGATCGGCCGGTCGATCAGGGCTCCGACCAGCGGCGCCTCTGTCGGCGAATAGGGCGTGGGGTACGACGTCACGGGCCGCCGCTCCGGCGTCATCGGGCTGCAGCTCGCCAGAAGGAAAGCGACGGTCAGGATCGGCGGGAGGGCGCGCATGGGGGCGAACGCTAGGGTGATTTGCGCGGGGGCGGGATCACCAACACGCGATCCTTCTCCCGGCAACGGTCCGAGCAGAACTTCACCTGGTCCCAGTCCCGCGCCCATTTCCTGCGCCAACTGAACGGAAGGCCGCAGGCGGCGCAGGCCTTGGTCGGCAGATCGCCCTTGGCGGGCGCACGGCCCAGATTGACGTGCTTGCGGCTCATGCGGGCGACGAAAAAGGGCGGCCCTTTCGAACCGCCCCCTTCATCATCAGCTGTCCAGGAAGCTGCGCAGCTTCCGCGACCGCGACGGGTGCTTCAGCTTGCGCAGCGCCTTGGCCTCGATCTGCCGGATCCGCTCGCGCGTCACCGAGAACTGCTGGCCGACCTCTTCCAGGGTGTGGTCCGTGTTCATGCCGATGCCGAAGCGCATGCGCAGGACCCGCTCCTCGCGCGGCGTCAGCGACGCCAGCACGCGGGTGGTGGTTTCGCGCAGGTTCGACTGGATGGCGGCGTCGATCGGCAGGACGGCGTTCTTGTCCTCGATGAAGTCGCCCAGGTGGCTGTCTTCCTCGTCCCCGATCGGGGTTTCCAGCGAGATCGGCTCCTTGGCGATCTTCAGGACCTTGCGCACCTTCTCGAGCGGCATGGCCAGCTTTTCGGCCAGCTCTTCCGGGGTCGGCTCGCGGCCGATCTCGTGCAGCATCTGGCGGCTGGTGCGGACGATCTTGTTGATCGTCTCGATCATATGCACCGGGATGCGGATGGTCCGCGCCTGGTCGGCGATCGAGCGGGTGATCGCCTGACGGATCCACCAGGTCGCATAGGTCGAGAACTTGTAGCCGCGGCGGTACTCGAACTTGTCGACCGCCTTCATCAGACCGATGTTGCCTTCCTGGATCAGGTCCAGGAACTGCAGGCCGCGGTTGGTGTATTTCTTGGCGATCGAGATCACGAGGCGCAGGTTGGCCTCGACCATTTCCTTCTTCGCCTGACGGGCCTCACGCTCGCCCTTCTGCACGGTCTGGACGATGCGGCGATAGTCGTCGATCGGCAGGCCGGCTTCGGTCGCCACGGCGGCGACATCGGCGCGAATGGAAGCGATCTGGGACGCTTCATTGTCGCTGAACTTGGTCCAGCGGACGCCCATTTCCTTGATGCCTTCAGACCAGTTCGGGTCCAGCTCCTTGCCGAAATAGGCCTTCAGGAACTCGGGACGTGAAATGCCGTAGCTGTCGGCCAGACGCAGCAGGCGTCCTTCCAGCCCCATCAGACGCTTGTTGATCGCGTAAAGCTGCTCGACCAGCGCCTCGATACGGTTGTTGTTCAGCTTCATGGTCTTCAGGCGACCCGAAATGGTCGCCGTCAGGCCGTCGTAGGTCTTCTGGTCCTTGGCGCTGAGCGCCTCACCCTTGAGACGGGCCTCGACCAGCTTGTCCTGCAGCTTGCGGAAGCCACCGAAGTCGGCCGCGATCGCGTCCAGCACTTCCATGACCCCGTCACGCAGTTCGGCTTCAAGCGCCGAGATCGACATGCCGCCGCCGTCGTCGAAATCGTCATCGTCGTCGTCCGACTCCGGCTTCTCCTCCGCCGCGGCCGGCTCTTCTTCCTCTTCCTCGCTCTCGGCGGCCTGGCCCTGGTTGTGCGGCAGGGACGACGGGTTCAACACGCCGTAGGTCGCGTCGAGGTCAATGACTTCGCGCAGCAGGATGCGGTTGTTCGCCAGTTCGTCGCGCCACACCATGATGGCCTCGAAGGTCAGGGCGCTTTCGCACAGACCCGAGATCATCGCGTCGCGACCGGCCTCGATCCGCTTGGCGATGGCGATTTCGCCCTCGCGCGACAGCAGCTCCACCGAGCCCATCTCGCGCAGGTACATCCGCACCGGGTCATCGGTGCGGTCATAGGCGGCCTTGGCGGGGGTCTCGGCCACCGAAGTCTCGGCGCGCTCGGCGACTTCGCCGCCCTCACCGTCCTTCTGCTCGGCGTCTTCCTCGGCCTCGACGACGTTGACGCCCATCTCGGACAGCATCGCCAGGGTGTCCTCGATCTGATCGGGGGTCACCTCTTCGGACGGCAGGACCTTGTTCAGCTCCTCCATCGTCACATAGCCACGGGTCTTGGCCTGCTTGATGAACTTCTTGACGCCGGCGTCGGTAAGGTCGAGCAGCGGGCCGTCGCTTTGAACTTCGGCTTCCTGCGTCTCGGTCTGGGCGCTCATTCAGTCTTCTCTCCGGGCGCGGGCTCCGATGGACCCCTGCCGATACAACGTGTGGCGAGTTCGTTGGTTTACGATCTCGCGCTGTCTTCCCAAATTTCTCCGGTCTTGATCGCGCGACGCAGCGCATCCCGCTCGGCCTTCAGCCGGCGGAACGCCTCGTCCTGCCCCGGCACGCCACGCGCCGAAGACAGGGCGTCTTCCAGGGCGGCGACGCGGGTTAACGCATCGAACGCCTGCGACCATCGGATCCTCGTCTCGCCGAGGGGCTTGTCTGCAGCCAGGAAAGGCGCGCCGGACTTCGCCGCCGCCTTCTCGACCTCGCGCATCAAGACGTCATGACCCGATTGCGCCAGATGGCGACGGAGCGCGGCAGAGTCAAGGTCTTGCAACGCTTCTAGTGCAGAGCGCGAGACTGATCGGACCAAATCTCACCGCTCGCGATATGGCGATCCAAAGCATCCCTTTGGGACTTGAGCCCTGAGAATGTCGGCAGATCAAAATAATGATCGCTTTTGAGCTCGTTCAACGCTCGGCTAAGAGCGAGAGCCTGCAGCATGACATCGATTGTCTTCGTTAGATCTTCCCGGACCTTTTCCGCAGTTGCCGTCGCATCCAAGAAAGGCGCGTGGGCAACGCGCGCCGTCCGATCTATCCGGCGCAGCGTATCTTCATGCCCCAAGGCGATTAACCTAGAGCGGATCAACCCCTCCCCGAATACCTCAACGTCGTATGTCATTGAAACGAGGTCTCGGATTAGTTTGTCCAGACCAGCATCCCCGAACGTTTGGGTGGCCAAGAGTTCCGCACGCTCCTGAGCCAGAGCAGGATGGGAGATCAGCCCCTCGACAACCGCCGAAACAATAGGCTTCGGTGCCTGAGACAACGTAATCGCCGCCGCCCGGGCCTCGGGAGTCACATCCATAATCGCTTGCGATGCGCGCGCCTTGCGGTCCCGATAGATTACACGATTGGCCTGCTTCCTCTCTTCCTGGGAGGGACGAACATGTTGGTAGAAAGACCCTACCAAGAAGTCTTTGTAGGTACGTGAGAGGTCTGGATCTGCAATGGTTGCTGCAGCTTGGCGGAGCCGAACCAGAAGGCCAGCCTCCTTTTCAGGAGTACCTAAGTCGCCAATCGCCTCTCTCTCCTTTTCGAAGAGCATCCGCGAAAATGGAACCACCTCTTGCATCGCTTGACGTAGAGCTGGCGCTCCATTGTCACGCAGTATGTCGTCAGGGTCCTTGCCACCGCTCAACATCACAAAGCGGAATGAGCGGCTCGGCTTCAACAACGGAAGGGCTCGCTCGATAGCACGAGAGGCTGCCCTCTGACCTGCACCGTCACCGTCAAAGCAGAGTATCGGCTCTGCGCTAGTTCGCCAAAGAAGCGCCATCTGTTCTTCGGTAAGAGCCGTACCCATCGGAGCTACAGCCGGAATCCCCGCTCGCTGGCAGGCGATCACGTCCATGTAGCCTTCGACCACCACGATCGACTGATCGCTCTTGCTCTCTGCACCCAGAATGCGCCGAGCTTCCGGCAGGCCGTACAGGGTCGCGCCCTTGTGGAAGAGCGGGCTTTCGGGACCGTTCAGATATTTGGCCCGATCGTCCGGGTTCATCGCCCGGCCGCCGAAGCTGACGATCCGCCCCCGCGCATCGAGGATGGGGAACATCAGCCGGTCGCGGAACCGGTCATAGGGCTGGCCGCCGCTCTCGGGCGAGATCAGCAGCCCCGCCTCGACCAGATCGCCCGGCTTGGCCCCGCGCTGGATCAGGGCCTGCTTCAGCCCTTCGCGGTCATTGGGGGCGTAGCCGAGGCCGAACCGCTCCCACTGATCCTCCGGCAGGCCGCGACGCTCCAGATATTCGCGCGCCGCCTTGCCCGGCGAGCGGCGCAGATTGGCCGCGAACCATTTCTGGGCCAGGTCCATCCAGTCGTTCAGGCCCTGACGCTTCTGCTCACGCTCCTGCGCCTGCGGGTCCTCGGCGGGCAGCTGCATCCCCGCCTCCGCCGCCAGCCGCTGCACCGCCTCGACGAAGCTCAGCCGCTCGGTCTCCTGCAGGAAGCTGATGACGTCGCCATGCTTGCCTGACGAGAAGTCGTGGAAGAAGCCCTTGTCGTCATTGACGAAGAAGGACGGCGACTTCTCTTTCGAGAAGGGCGACAGGCCGACGAACTCGCGTCCCTGACGCTTGAGCTTCACCGACCGTCCGATGATGTCGGACGGGCGAAGGCGAGCCTTCAGTTCATCAATGAAGCGGTCATCAAAACGCACCGGAGCAGATGACGTGAGTCGGACAAATCGGACAGCACAGGTTCTGTGAACCCACAACTACCGACAGCCATACTCAACTCTCCCAAAGTTACCCCAAGAGATATCTACAACCGGGATGCGGCATTTTTGGACGCATCGTTAACCCACGCGGGACCTTTAGATTTACGTTTCATTAACCAAGAAGGCGAAACAGCGACCCTAACCGTCTGATTCAAAGCGCAATTTCTTGGAACTATCCACAGCTCTTGTGGATTATTCACGCAACCGTCCCAGAAACAGGACGGCCTCTGACGGTCTCGCAGCGGACGCTGCGTCGCCGCCCGGATCGAAAGACCGCCATGTTCATCGCCATCGCCCGTCCGGCGGTGGAGCCCCAAGGCCCCGACGCCGTCGCCGTCCCCGGTTCCCCCGCCATCCCGTTCGTCTCGCCCCGCGCCCTGCATGCGCGCCTGCTCGAGAACGCAGCCCTCAGGCGGTTGCGCGGACTGGAGCGACGGCGGGCCAACCGTCCCGAGGACGCCGACTACTGGCTGCATGCCGCCCCGGTGGCGGTGCGCAAGGCCTGCGCCCTGCGCGAGGACGTCAGCTTCGCCCCGTTGCCCTGATCGCCCGCCAGAGCGGGCGCCCCGGGCTATTTCATCGAGTCCGCGAACCGCTGGAACAGGTACAGGCTGTCCGTCGGCCCGGGCGACGCTTCCGGGTGGTGCTGGACGCTGAACACCGGCTTGCCCTTCAGGGCGATGCCGCAGTTGGTGCCGTCAAACAGGCTGACGTGCGTTTCTTCCACCGCGTCCGGCAGACTGTTCCGATCCACGGTGAAGCCGTGGTTCATGGACACGATCTCGACCTTGCCGGTCGTCAGGTCCTTCACCGGGTGGTTCGCGCCGTGGTGGCCCTGATCCATCTTCACGGTTTTGGCGCCCAGCGCCAGCGCCAGCATCTGGTGACCCAGGCAGATGCCGAAGACCGGCTTGCCGCTTTCGACCAGCTTTCGGATCTGCGGCACGGCGTAAGCGCCGGTCGCCGCCGGATCGCCCGGACCGTTCGACAGGATGACGCCGTCCGGATTGCGGGCCAGCACCTCTTCCGCGGTCGTCGTGGCCGGGACGACGGTGATCTTCGCGCCGGTCGAGGCCAGCGCGCGCAGGATGTTGCGCTTCACACCGTAGTCGATGACCACAACCGACTTGTCGGCGGCGTCGACGCGCGGGTGGCCCTCCGGCCATTCCCACAGTCCCTCGTCCCACTCGAACGCCTGCAGGGTCGAGGCGGGCCTGGCCAGGTCAAGGCCGACCAGACCGGTCCAGGCCTTCGCCTCGGCGACCAGGGCCTCAAGGTCGAAATTGCCGTTCGGATCGTGGGCGATGACCGCGTGAGGCGCGCCGGTGTCACGAATGCGGGCGGTCAGGGCGCGGGTGTCGATGCCCGCCAGGCCCACGACACCGCGACGGGTCATCCAGCCGTCGAAGTCGCTCTCGGCGCGATAGTTGGCCGGATCGGTCGGCACGTCGCGGAAGATCGCCCCCCGCGCCGCCGTGTCCGCCCCGCCGCCGATCTGCTCGATGTCCTCGACGTTCACCCCGACGTTGCCCACGTGCGGGAAGGTGAAGGCCAGGATCTGGCTCATGTAGGACGGGTCGGTCAGAATTTCCTGATAGCCGGTCATGGCGGTGTTGAAGACCACCTCGCCCAGCGCCGTGCCGGTCGCGCCGCAGCCCACGCCCTGGAAGATCGTGCCGTCCGCCAGCGCCAGAACGCCCGTGACGCCGGGAAGAAGGGTCTGGGTCATGGCGGGCTCCATCAGGACCGGGATTCCGGCGAACAAACGGCGCGGTGGTTAGGCCCCCCGGCCCTCAGGGTCAACGCGTGATCCTGACTTTCTCAGGAATACGAACCAGGCGACGGTCATAAGGATCACAAAGCCGCCCGTCGGCAGGACGTACCCGGGCGCCGCCGCGGCCACCGCCGCCACCGCGAACAACAGGCCCAGCACCGCCACGACCCGCGCGCCCGGCGTCTTCGCCATCCGGAACAGCGACAGGGAGCAGACGGCATAGATGCTGAGGGTCAGCACTGAGGTCACACCGACCAGGATGTTGAACTGACCGCCCAGCGTCGGCTGCCCGGACAGAACCGCGATCACGCTCATGAAGGCCGCGCCCAGCAGGGGCGTGACGACCGGCGTCTTCGTGGCGGACCCGAAGCCCGACGGCAGATAGCCCTGTTGCGCCGCCGCCCGCGCCGTCTCGCCGCCCATCATGGTCCAGCCGCCGATCGTGCCCAGGGTCTTGGCGATAGCGCAGATCGCCACCACGCCGGCGATCGAACCGCCGAACACCCGCGCCGCCAGGTCGGCGTATGGGCTGGTGGAATGGGTCAGTTGCGAAAGCGGGATCACACCGAACACGGCGACGGTCGCGGCGATGTAGACCACCGTCGCCAGCAAGGCGCCCGCCACCGACGCGCGGCGCACATCCACCGCCGGATGGCGCACGCGGTGCGACAGGGCCGCGGCGCTCTCCACCCCGAGATAGGCCCAGAAGATGATGGCGAGGGAGGCCGGGACCGTCTTCAGCAGAGGCTCGCCCGACGGACTCCAGGAGGCGGCGAACAGCGCCGGATCGAAGGCCGCGGCTCCGGCCGCGACCGCGATGACAATAGGGATCAGCCCCACGACCAGCGCCGCGGCGGCCAGCCAGGAGGCCGTGCGCGCCCCGATGATATAGGCGACGGTCGCGACCCAGATCAGCGCCAGGTTACAAAGGGTGGCCGCCACGGGATTCTTCAGGACCGGCCAGAAGAAGCCGAGATAGCCGGTCGCCGCGACCGCGACGGCGACATTGCCGACCAGACAGGCCATCCAGAAGGCCAGCGAGACCTGGAATCCCGCGAACCGGCCCAGGCCCTTCTCGGCGAAGCCCGACAGGCCGTCCGCCTTCGGCGCCACCCGCCCCAGCGCGCCGAACACCAGCGCCAGGGTGCAGGCGCCCACCGCCGCCACCAGCCAGCCGATCAGACTGGAACTTCCCGTCGCGGCCAGACTGACCGGCAGCATATAGAGCCCCGAGCCGATCATGTTGCCGGCGACGACGAGGGCGGCCAGCCCCCAGCCCAGCTTCTGGCGGTCCGAAAGCGGGTCTTCCGGCAGCGGGAGGGGATGATCTGCATGGCTCATGCGCGAGACGTGCCGTCGCGCGAGGCTTTTCGTCAACCGGCGCCGTATCAGATCGTCAGCGCATCCATCCCGGCGAAAACCGCATGGGTGGCGCCGGCCTGATGCGCCGCCAGCCCCCTGTCCGGCCTCAGGTTCAGCAACATGACCTGGCCGCAGACCTCGCGGCACGCCCGGATCAGGGCCGCCGCCGTCGCCCAGTCCTTCGCATGCTCGTGATGGACCCCGGCGAAGTCGACAGAGAGGCATCGCGCCCTCACCCCCGCCAGCCGCCGCACCGCCCCGACGTCCGGGGACAAATGCAGGATCGCCGCCTGGTTGGCGGTATCGAAATGGCTGATCGCGGACTGGATCGCCTCCGGCGGCGCCTGCTCCACCCCGCCCATCACTTCCACCAGCAGCGCCCCCGGCTGGTCGTGCTGCATTTCAGTGCACAGCAGGGCGAACCGCCCCTGGCTGGTCGCGACTGTTCGCCAGAACACAGGCAACACGCCGCTCTGGTGCGTCCCCAGCCTCAGGAGGTCGAGGCCCTGGTGCAGGGTCTGCAAATCAATCCGGCGCAGATCGGCCGCCTCGAGCGTACGCCGCCCCATCCCCGTCAACGCCCGCTCGCCGCCCTGGTGACGGACCGTCCGGCGTATCCGCCGACTCACCGGGGTCGACAGCGAAAGGTCAAAGACAGGCTGGGCGGCCAGGGTGACCGTCAACTCCTGCCGGGCGCGGGTCACCATGGTGAAGGTCAGGCTCTCGTAGGGCATCGCATAGGCGCGCCGCTGGAGCGGAAGGAGGGCTTCCGGCTGATCGCCCGGCGGATCGGATGCGCCCCGCCCCGCCCCTGATTCCACCGTCCGGTCTTCATCACCCCACGGCGGGTCGTCGGGCGGACCGATCCGCCCTGTCGGAGTTCCCATCATGACCGGCGTCCTTGCGAGCGCCCCCCGGGTTCTGCCTGATCAGGGAAATTGCGCCGCGTTCGCAAACATATCCCTGACAAACATGGTCAGTTTCGCATTGATCATTAACGCCCCGGCGTTCAGGCGTTCGACTTCCGTGCGAATTCAATTCCCTGAGCCTGACATGAGCATCACCACGGTCGGCCTCGATGCCGACGACACCCTCTGGCACAACGAGACGATTTTCAGGCTGACCCACGCCCGCTTCGTCGACCTTCTGGCTGAGCACGGGGACGAGGCGCTGATCGAGGCCAGGCTGGCCGACGTCGAGCGACGCAACCTCCGGCTCTATGGATACGGGGTTAAGGGATTTACCCTGTCGATGATCGAAACCGCCATGGAACTCACCGACGGCAAGGCCCCGCCCGAGGTCGTGCGCGAGATCCTGGCGGCCGGCCGCGAGATGCTGGCCCACCCCGTCGAGACCCTGCCCGGCGTCGACGAGGCCCTGGCCGCCCTCGCCGAGACCTACCGGCTTGTCCTGATCACCAAGGGCGACCTGATGGACCAGGAGCGAAAAGTGGCGGCGTCCGGTCTCGGCGATCTGTTCGCGGCGGTCGAAATTGTGTCCGAAAAAACCGTCGATACCTACGCCCACATCTTCTCCCGGCACGGCACAGGCCCCGCCGAAGCCGTCATGGCCGGCAACTCGATGAAGTCCGACGTCCTCCCCGCGCTCGCGGCCGGCGCCTTCGCCGTTCACATCCCCTACGCCATCACCTGGGCGCACGAACTCGCCGACGCGCCTGAAGACCACGCCCGCTACGGGGCGCTGGATCAGATCGCCGATCTCCCGGAGTGGATCGCCAAGCGTTGCTGTATTTGATATAACGCAGCTTTGTTCCGACGTATTTCAAAGTTTTTTTGAGATGATGCTCGACCGCCTCACAGTCGTCACACATAACATCGAAATATTGCAATAATGTCAGAAATGGTCTTGACCGGGCACATCTGAGGTGAGTTTGTGGCCTCGCTCTGGCTTGGGGGAGGCAGTGCAAGGCGTACCCCTTACCTGGATTGAGATTCACATATGATTGTTATGCGTAGCCACCTGTTGGCCAGCACCGTGCTGGCCGGCGCGATCGCCTTTGCCGCCCCGGCCTGGGCTCAGACCCCCGCCGACCAGACCGCGGCGGAACCGCAGGACTCGACGGAACTCGGCGAAGTCGTCGTCACGGGCTCGCGCATTCGTCGTAGCGCCGAAAACGCCCCGACCCCGCTGATCCAGGTCCAACGCGAGGACCTGCTGTCGACCGGTCAGACGACGGTGATCGACTACCTCGCCACCATCCCGGCCCTGTCGAACTCGGTGGTTCCCTCCGACACCACGGGCTCCGGCCTGGGGGACGGCGGCCTGTCGCTGCCGAACCTCCGCTCGCTCGGTTCGAACCGCACCCTGACCCTGGTCGACGGTCGTCGTCACGTGGGATCCAGCGGCGGTCAACTGTCGGTCGACGTCGACACCATCCCGCGCCTGCTCATCGAGAACATCGAGATCGTCACCGGCGGGGCCTCGTCGGTTTACGGCGCCGACGCCGTCTCGGGCGTGCTCAACTTCGTGCTGCGCAAGAATTTCGAAGGTCTGGAGATCGACGCCAACTACGGCATGATCAACCAGAACGGTGAAGCCAATAAACGCATCTCGGCCCTGGCCGGCATCAACCTGCTGGACGACCGTCTGAACCTCTACCTGCACGGCGAATACGAGCAGGTCGACGAAGTCACCTCGCTGGACATCGACTGGCTTCGCAACGCGCCGGTGCGCATCGGCGTGGATGCCGATCCGACCACGGCCCGCAGCGACGGCATCATCGACTCGCGCGTCTACACCGGCGTGAACCGTATCGACCGTCCGCGCTGGGGCCAGACCACCCTGGCCAACGTTTCGCAGCCCAGCGCCCTGAACAACCCGAACATTCCGTATGAGGACTGCTTCTCGGGCACCGGCTCGGCCGCCCACTTCACCTACAGCGCCAACTGCTTCGGCGTTCAGCCGGGCAAGACCTACTGGTACGACGGCACGACCGCCCGCCTCGCCGACTTCGGTGAGCGCGTCGGCGAGACCGGCATCAACCGCCCGTACAACCTCGGCGGTGACGGCGAGAACCCGGCGACCTTCAGCACCGGCTCGCGGGTCCCGCGGTCGGAATCGGCCCGCTTCCAGACCGGTGCGACCTTCGCCCTGACGTCGAACATCGACCTCTATGCCGAAGCCAAATACGTCACCGAAGACACCTACGATCTGGCGCAGCCGACCTTCTACGACATCGATCTGGTGAACTCGTACGGCGCGGACAGCGTCAACCCGATCTACAACGTCGCCAACTTCGACCTGCGCTGGAGCGACAACGCCTTCCTGCCGCAGAACGTCAAGGACGCCATCGCCGGCAACCTGGTGACGCCCTACGGACAGCCGACGGACACCACGCCCGGCGCGGCGCTGGCGCCGATCCTTCTGCAGAACGCGCGTCACAGCATGTTCGGCCCGGATCGCACCCAGGACAACACCCGTGAACTCCAGCGCTACGTCGTCGGTGCGCGCGGCTGGTCGGACGGCATCGGCTTCGTCCGCAACATCAGCTGGGACATCGGCTACACCTACGGTCAGGTCGAAATCGAGAACCGCGAACGCGGCACGGACTCGCAGCGCTTCGCCCTGGCGGCGGACGCCGTGGTCGACGTCGCGGGCGAGGTCAACGGCACACCCGGCGAAATCGTCTGCCGTGTTCAACTGCTCGATGCCCGCAACGTCCCGAACGGCGCCCTCGACATGGGCACCGGCGAAGACCTGCGCGACAGCGCCTACGGCCGGCAATCGATCAACGACTGCACCCCGCTGAACGTGTTCGGGAAGGGCAACCAGACCGCCGAAGCCCTGAACTACATCGATGCCGTCATCGCGATCACCGAGCGCAACGAGCAGGAACAGGCCGTCGCCAGCGTC
Organism: Brevundimonas sediminis; assembly: GCF_048799765.1. Taxonomy (NCBI): domain Bacteria; kingdom Pseudomonadati; phylum Pseudomonadota; class Alphaproteobacteria; order Caulobacterales; family Caulobacteraceae; genus Brevundimonas; species Brevundimonas sediminis. Next base: position 37,153 of record NZ_JBLYQK010000003.1, on the reverse strand, counting down.
GCCGGTGAACTGTGGGACTTCTGGGGCGCCGGCCCCATCGGAGTCGCCCTGGGCGCCGAATACCGTCGCGAAGGCACCGAAGCCACGGGCCGCGACCGCGACACCGCCGGCCGTCAGTTCCTGTTCCTGAACTCGGGCCCGGACTTCGATTTCGTCGAGTACGAGAGCGAGGAGCTGTTCGCTGAACTGTCGCTGCCGCTGTTCCGCGACAGCTGGCTGGGCGACTACGCCGAGATCAGCGGGTCCTACCGCTACGCCGACTACTCGACCGTCGGCGATGTGAACGTTCACGGCGTGAACCTGGTCTACCGTCCGATCCCGGACATCGCCTTCAAGACCAGCCTGAACAGCTCGGTCCGCGTGCCCGATCTGGCCGAGAATTTCGCGCCCTACAGCCAGACCTTCCTGAACGGCTTCGTCGACCCGTGCGCCACCCTGGTCATTGCCGCCCAGGATGCGGAGACCCGGGCCAACCGGATCAACAACTGCACCAGCCTGGCCACCGCGGCCGGTTACACCTTCGACTTCGCCGGTGCGACCGCGAGCAACGCCGACGACTACAACCCGGTCTACACGTCCGGCATCGCCGGCGTCAGCGGCGGCAACCCGTTCCTGGAACCGGAAGAATCCGACAGCTTCACCTTCTCGACGGTGTTGCAGCCCCGCTTCTTCCCGGGCTTCTCGCTGGTGCTCGACTACTATGAGATCCAGATCGACAACGTGATCTCGTCGGTCTCGGCCCAGACGGTCGCCAACAACTGCGTCAGCGGCGCGACCCTGAACACGGCGGCGTGCGCGACCATCTTCCGCAACAACCCCGACGTCCCGTTCGGCGTCGGCGCCCCGGTGGGTGACGCCATCGGCGGCTTCATCGAGGGATCGGTCAACTACGCCAAGCTCGAGACCCGCGGCCTGGACTTCACCGGTCGCTACTCGTTCGACATCGAGCAGCTGACGGGCAAGGCCTGGGGTCGTATCGATTACGCCCTGGCCGGCTCGTGGCTGATCGAACAGAACGAGTATCTGAACGCCGACGACCCGTCGGACCAGACCGCGCTCGCGGGCACCCTCTACTACCCGCGGGTCCGCATGAGCTCGTCGCTGACCTGGACGCCGAACGACGTCTGGAGCGTGAACTGGACCGCCGACTGGCAGTCGGCCCAGGACATCATCCAGATCCGTGACGCCGTCTCGAACAACGACCAGCGTGAATACGCCGAGTTCGATACCGGCGACTTCACCCGCCACGACTTCACCGTGCGCTGGAACGTCCGCAACGACCTGTCGCTGCGGGCCGGGGTGGTCAATGCGTTCGATGCGGAGCAACCGACCTATCTGGGAACGACGCTCTACTCGAACTTCGACCCGTACGGCCGTCGCTTCTTCATCGGCCTGAACTACCGTCCGTTCTGATCGAACGACACGGCAGGAACGGAGGGCGGCCCGCAAGGGCCGCCCTTTGTCGTTTCGGGGACGGAATCCTTCTTGCCCCCGGAGGTCCGCGTCTTTAGACGGGCCGCTTAACCGACAACCCGACCGGACCGCGCGGCGCCCGCCGTTGCGGGTTCGCGCGCGCAAGGAGCCTCCCCCGCCCGTGTTCGCTTCCGACGCCAGCCATGAAGAACGCGACGCCGCTGTGCGCGCGGCCCTGGCGGAACAGGGCGACAACGGCGTGACGCCGCGCCACACCCTCTTCTACTTCTATGGCGAAGGGGACCACGACGACCTGAACGAGGTGGCCCGGCGCGCCGGCTTCGTCACCCGAGGTCAGGGGGACATGACCGTTCTGGAAACGACGATTCCCGTGGACGAGGCCTCGTTCGCGCCCGTTTCCTCCATGATGCAATCCTGGGCCGCGGCCTTCCAGCTCGACTATGACGGCTGGGAGTGCGCGGTCGTGACGAACTGACGATCAAGAAGAAGAGCCTCAGGCCATGCCCAAGCGCACAGACATCCAGTCGATCCTCATCATCGGCGCCGGTCCCATCGTCATCGGGCAGGCGTGCGAGTTCGACTATTCCGGCGTGCAGGCGTGCAAGGCGCTGAAGGCCGAGGGCTACCGGGTCATCCTGGTGAACTCGAACCCGGCCACGATCATGACCGATCCGGAGGTGGCCGACGCCACCTACATCGAGCCGATCACGCCGGAGATCGTCGAGAAGATCATCGCCAAGGAGAAGCCCGACGCCCTGCTGCCGACCATGGGCGGGCAGACGGCGCTGAACACGGCGCTGGCGCTGGAGGAATCGGGCGCCCTGAAGCGCCACGGGGTCGAGATGATCGGCGCCAAGGCCGAGGTCATCGACAAGGCCGAGGACCGTCAGAAATTCCGCGACGCCATGGACAAGCTGGGTCTGGAAAGCCCCCGCTCGAAGGCCGCCCACTCGATGGAGGAGGCGCTGGAAGGTCTGGAGTTCGTCGGCCTGCCCGCCGTGATCCGTCCGTCCTTCACCCTGGCCGGCACCGGCGGCGGCATCGCCTTCAACCGCGAGGAGTTCGAGGAGATCGTCCTGCGCGGCCTCGACCTGTCCCCGACCACCGAGGTCCTGATCGAGGAATCGGTGCTGGGCTGGAAGGAGTACGAGATGGAGGTCGTCCGCGACACCGCGGACAACTGCATCATCATCTGCTCGATCGAGAACGTGGACCCGATGGGCGTCCACACCGGCGACTCGATCACCGTGGCCCCGGCCCTGACGCTGACCGACAAAGAGTACCAGCGCATGCGCACGGGCTCGATCAACGTGCTGCGCGAGATCGGCGTCGAGACCGGCGGATCGAACGTCCAGTGGGCGATCAATCCGAAGGACGGCCGCATGGTCGTCATCGAGATGAACCCGCGCGTGTCGCGCTCGTCGGCGCTGGCGTCCAAGGCCACCGGCTTCCCGATCGCCAAGGTCGCCGCCCGTCTGGCCGTTGGCTACACCCTGGACGAGCTGCAGAACGACATCACCCAGGTGACCCCGGCCTCGTTCGAGCCGAGCATCGACTACGTCGTCACCAAGATTCCGCGCTTCGCCTTCGAGAAATACCCGGGCTCCGAGCCCCTGCTCGGCACCTCGATGAAGTCGGTGGGCGAGGTCATGGCCATCGGCCGAACCTTCCAGGAATCGATGCAGAAGGCCCTGCGCGGCCTCGAAACCGGGCTCAACGGCTTCAATGAGGTCGAGATCGAGGGCGTCGCCGGCGCCGAGGACGACGCCTCCGCCCGCGCCGCCGTCATCCGCGCCCTGGGCGTGCCGACTCCGGACCGCCTGCGCGTGATCGCCCAGGCCTTCCGCCACGGCCTGACCGTCGAGGAAGTCCAGGCCGCCTGCTCGTACGAACCGTGGTTCCTGCGCCAGATCGCCGACATCGTCCGCACCGAGGGCCATGTCGTCGTGCAGGGCCTGCCGACCACCGCGACCGACTTCCGCAAACTGAAGGCCAAGGGCTTCTCGGACGCGCGTCTGGGTCAGCTGACCGGCAAGGCAGAAGCCGACGTCCGCGCCGCCCGCCGCGCCCTTGAGGTCCGCCCGGTGTTCAAGCGCATCGACACCTGCGCCGCCGAGTTCGCCAGCGCCACCGCCTATATGTACTCGACCTACGAGACCGGCGCCCTGGGCCAGGTCCCGCAGAACGAGGCTGATCCGTCGGACCGCAGGAAGGCGATCATTCTGGGCGGCGGCCCGAACCGGATCGGTCAGGGCATCGAGTTCGACTACTGCTGCTGCCACGCGGCGTTCGCCTTCGACGACATCGGCGTCGAGTCGATCATGGTCAACTGCAACCCCGAGACGGTGTCGACCGACTACGACACCTCGGACCGCCTGTATTTCGAGCCGCTGACGGCCGAGGACGTGCTGGAGCTGATCGACGTCGAGCGCTCGAAGGGCGAACTGATCGGCGTGGTCGTGCAGTTCGGCGGTCAGACGCCGCTGAAGCTGGCCCACGCGCTGCAGGCGGACGGCGTGCCGATCCTGGGCACCACGGTCGACTCGATCGACCTGGCCGAGGACCGCGAGCGCTTCCAGCAGATGCTGCACGACATCGGCCTGAAGCAGCCGCCGAACGGTCTGGCCCGCAGCGCCGAGGAAGCCGCCCAGAAGGCGGAAGAGGTCGGCTATCCGGTCGTCCTGCGTCCGTCCTATGTGCTGGGCGGCCGCGGCATGCAGATCGTGCACGACCGCGAGCAGCTGGACCGCTACGTCCACGAGGCCATGTCGGTCTCGGGCGACGATCCGGTGCTGATCGACCACTATCTGAACCGCGCCACCGAGGTGGACGTGGACGCCCTGTGCGACGACGAGACCGTCTTCGTGGCCGGCGTGCTGGAGCATATCGAGGAAGCCGGCGTCCACTCGGGCGACAGCGCCTGTTCGATGCCGCCGTGGTCGCTGCGCCCCGAGACCGTCGCCGAACTGAAGCGCCAGACCGAGGCCATGGCCCGGGCGCTGAAGGTGCGCGGACTGATGAATGTGCAGTTCGCCATTGAGGAGCCGCACAGCGAAAACCCGCGTATCTTCGTGCTGGAAGTGAACCCGCGCGCCTCGCGCACGGCGCCGTTCGTCGCCAAGACCATCGGCCGGCCCATCGCCGCCATCGCCGCCAAGGTGATGGCCGGCGTGCCGCTCAAATCCTTCGGCCTGACCGACAAGCCCTACGACCACATCGCGGTGAAGGAGGCGGTCTTCCCGTTCGCGCGCTTCGCCGGCGTCGACACGGTTCTGGGACCGGAAATGCGCTCGACGGGCGAGGTCATGGGTCTGGACTGGAAGCGCGACGGCGAGGCCGACATGGCCCCCGCCTTCGCCCGCGCCTTCGCCAAGTCCCAGATCGGCGGCGGCACCACCCTGCCGACCGCAGGCTGCGCCTTCATCTCCGTGAAGGACGAGGACAAGCCCTTCATCCTCGACGCGGCGAAGACTCTTCTGGCCGAAGGCTTCAGCCTGATCGCCACCGAGGGCACCCACTCGTATCTGGTCGAGCAGGGTCTTGAGGTCGGGCATGTGAAGAAGGTGCTGGAAGGTCGTCCGCACATCGTCGATGCGATGAAGAACGGCGAGGTCCAGCTGGTCTTCAACACCACCTCGGGCAAGCAGTCCCTGCAGGACAGCTTCAGCCTGCGTCGCACCGCCCTGATGATGAAGATCCCCTACTACACGACCGCCGCGGGGGCGCTGGCCGCCGCCCAGGCGATCGGGGCGATCAAGGCGGGCGAACTGGATGTTCGCCCGATCCAGAACTACGCCTGAAGACCTCCGGCGGCCGTCGAACAACGGTCGCCGGATCCGCAATTGCCGCTAGCGCGCAGTTAAACCTCCGTTAGGTGGCGCGGGCGCATGGCTGGGTCCTGTATCTGGACGAATGTCTCATGGCGCGGGTCAGCACTCCTTTCAGGGCCTTTGCGGTAGGCGCTCTGGTTGCGTGCGCCAGCACGGTCGCGGTCGTCGCCAACACCGCGGCCGCCCCCGACGACAACGTCGTGGCCGTCATCTATTCGCCCTGGCGTGATCCCGCCGACGCCTTCTCCCGCACCGCCGCCGCCGCGCCGGTGATGGGCCAGGGCGCGGCCCCCTTCATTCTTCTGTCCCGTCCCCGATCGGATGCCGAGCGCCAGGCGCTGGGCCGCAGCGGGGCCTGGCTTGTTCTCGACGGCTCCCTCGCACGCTGGTGCGGGTCCGCTTCCGGAGGTGACGATGTCGCTTGATTCCCTCGACGCCCAACGCCGCCTTGGCGGCAAGGTCCTGATCGCCCTGATCGCCGTCATGGCCCCTCTGGTGGCCGCGGCGCGCATGCTCGCGGGCGAAGCTTTCATCGGGCCGCTGATCAGCGCAATCGCCCTGGCGGGCGCGGCCGGGGCGCTGTGGAAGGTCGGTCGCGGCGGCGTTGCGGCCCAGATGGGTCTGGGCGTCGTCCTGATGGCCCAGGTCTCCCTGCTGGTCGGCGCCCTGGCCGGCCACAGCTGGCAGATCGACATGCACATGACCTATTTCGCCGCCCTCGCGGTGCTAGTCGTGTTCAGCGACTGGCGCGTGATCGCCGCCGGCGCCGCCGCCGTCGCTCTGCACCACCTCGCCCTGAACTTCATCCTCCCCGCGGTGGTCTTCCCCGGCGGCGGCGATTTCGGCCGCGTCGTGCTCCACGCCGTGATCCTGATTGTCGAGACCCTGGTCCTGGTCGCGGTGACCAACAGCGTTTCCACCATGTTCGAGCGGGTGCAGCGGACCATGGCTGAAACCGCCGAGGCCCGGGACGCCGCCGATCAGGCCGACCGCATGGCGCGCGAGAGCGAGGCCGGCCAGCGTCGCATGGAACAGGCCAGCCTGGCGGAGCGGGAACAGAACGCCCGCGAACAGCAGGTCGCGGTCACCGCGCTCGGCGAGGGCCTCGCGCGTCTCGCCGGCGGCGACCTGACCGCCCGCATCGGGTCCGACTTCCCCGAGGCCTATCGCCTGCTGCGCGAAGACTTCAACGCCGCCGTCGACCGGCTGGCCGCCTCCATGGCCGCCATCTCCGGCGTCACCCACGGCATCCGCGGCCAGAGCGACCAACTGGCCCGCGCCGCCAACCAGCTGGCCCAGCGCACCATGCGTCAGGCCGCCGGTCTGGAAGAAGCCGCGGCGGCGCTGGAAGAGATCACCACCACGGCCGGATCGACCGCCGCCGGCGCCGATCGGGTCGCCGACGTCAGCGCCCAGGCCCGGACCCACATCCAGACCTCGGTGGAGGTGGTCAACTCGGCGGTCACCGCCATGACCCAGATCGACAACTCGTCGCGCGAAATCAGCCAGATCATCGGCGTCATTGACGAAATCGCCTTCCAGACGAACCTGTTGGCCCTGAACGCCGGCGTCGAGGCCGCGCGCGCGGGCGACGCGGGCCGCGGCTTCGCGGTCGTCGCCTCGGAAGTCCGGGCCCTGGCCCAGCGCTCGGCGGACGCGGCGAAGGAAATCCGAACCCTGATCCAGGACTCCGGCCGTCAGGTCGGCGACGGCGTGGCCATGGTCGGCCAGACCGGTACGACGATCGACGGCATGGTCGAGCGCTTCACCGAGATCAACAACCTGATCCGCGAAATCTCCCGCGCCTGCGCCGAGCAGAGCGAAGGTCTGGGGCAGGTCAACACGGCCGTCTCGATGATCGACCGCACGGTCCAGGAAAACAGCGCCGTGGTCGACGAGACCAACGAGGCGGTCACCGTCCTGAACCAGGAAGCCGAACGTCTGGGCGCCCTGGTCAGCGGCTTCCGCCTGCCGTCGGAGACGGCGGCGCGGGACGCCCTGGCCGCCTAGATTCCCGCCCCCGGCTCCGGGTCCACGTCCGCGTCCCGCCCCTCAACGATCCTCGCCGCCGCCAGGTCGGCGGTGACGTTGCCGATGGTGCGGAAGATGTCCGGAATGACCTCGACCGCCAGCAGCAGGGGCAGGACCTGCACCGGCACGCCCATGGCCAGGCAGATGGGGGCGATGGAGACGAAGAAGCTGACCTGACCGGGCAGGCCCACGGTGCCGACCGAGACCGCCAGCGCCGTCAGGCCGCCGACCACCCACAAGGCCGGCCCCAGATGGATGCCATGCAGGTGGGCGACGTAGATGACCACCGCCAGGTTGGCGACCGGGCTGGTGATGCGGAACACCGCCACCGCCAGCGGCAGGACCAGGCCCGCCGTCGCGGTCGATACGCCCAGGGCATTGCGCGCCTGCTCGACCATGGCGGGGAGGCTGGCCAGGGAAGACTGGGTCGAGAAGGCCACGACCTGCGCCGGAACCACGCCGCGCGCGAACCGCGCCAGTCCGATCCGCCCGAACGGCACGGCCACGGCGTAGATCAGCAGGATCAGCCCGACCTGGGCCAGCACGACCATCGCCACATAGTGGCCCAGCACGCCCAGCGCCCCGAGACCTGCATTCAGCCCGACCCCCATCGACAGGGCGAACACCCCGACCGGCGCGGCCAGCAGCACCCAGTGGACGATGACGATCATCGTCTCGGACACCGCCTCGAAGAAGGTCACCAGCGGCTCACGCAGCCGCGCCTCAAGACGGGTGGTGGCGAAACCGAAGGCGACGGCGAAGACCACGATACCCAGGATGGCGTCCTCGGCCGCGGCGCGCACGGCGTTGGGCGGGGCGAGGCTGGTCAGAAAGGCCGGGAGGCCGCCCCCGTGAGCGCTGTTGGTGACCGCCGAGGCGTCCGGCGCGCTGGCCAGCAGGGTGCGCGCCCCTTCCGGGCTGATCGGCCAGAGAAGATGCAGTCCCTCGGAGGCCAGGAAGGCGTAGGTCACGGCGCCCAGCAGCAGCAGGCCGAAGACCAGCAGCGCCTTCAACGCCAGTCGCCCGGTGGCCGCGGCGTCGGCGATCGAGGCCACCCCGGTCACCAGAAGGCCGAAGACCAGCGGGATGATGGTCATCTTCAGGGCGTTCAGCCACAGGGTCCCGATCGATCCGATGACCGCCGCCGTCCCCTCCCCGCCCGGCAGGCCCCACGCCTGGGCCGCCGCTCCCGCGAACAGGCCGGCCAGCAGGGCGATCATCACCCACAGGCTCAGGGATTTCAGGGCGGAACGGAGTCGAAGAGCAGCCATCGGAGGAAGCTATGCGGGGATTGCGTCGGACGCCATCGTCTTGTTCGCCGTCGACTCTGGACGGACGCCGGGGAAACCGCCCAAAGTCGGTTCGCTAACGGGAGGCGCCCATGATCATCGTCCATCACCTGAACGACTCGCGCTCGCAGCGGGTGCTCTGGCTGCTCGAGGAGTTGGGCGTGCCCTATGAGGTGAAGCGCTATGAACGGGACGCGAAGACCCGGCTTGCGCCGCCCGAGCTGAAAGCCATCCACCCGCTGGGCAAGTCACCCGTCATCCAGCACGGCGACGTCATCGTGGCCGAGACCGGGGCCATCGTCGAATATCTGCTCGAAACCTTCCCCGACGCCGGACTGAAGCCCGCCCCCGGCACGCCGGAGGGCCGGCGCTATACCTACTGGCTCCACTATGCCGAGGGCTCGGCCATGACGCCCCTGCTCCTGAAGCTCGTCTTCAGCGTGGTGCCGCAGCGCTCACCCGCCCTGATCCGCCCGATCGCCAGCGGCATCTCGAAGAAGGTCGGCGCCAATCTGATCGATCCGCAGATCGCCAGCCATCTGGGCTACTGGGAAGCCGAACTCGGAAAAGCCGAATGGTTCGCCGGGGACCGCTTCACCGCCGCCGACATCATGATGAGCTTCCCGCTGGAGGCGGCGAGCTCTCGCGCGCCCTTCGGCGACCGCATGCCCCGGGCGGCGGCCTTCCTGCAGCGCATCCACGCCCGCCCGGCCTATCAGAGGGCGCTTCAGCGGGGCGGCCCCTACGCCTACGCCTGACCGGGTCGGCACTGCGACACCCGGGACACGGTTTCGTCAGTCGCGATGTCCGCAGGAAACCCGGACCCGGCGCGAACGTTAACGGGCCATGCGCCTGAAGACTGTCCAGATCATCGCCGCCCTTGTCGCGGCCATCGCCTTCGTTCTCGCCTTCATCGCCGCAGGAATCCTGCTGGTGTCCGGCCTGTTCATGACCCTGGGCCTCGCCGCCGTCGCCTGGCTGGCCTGGAGCCTGATCCGTCAGGTCCACCAGATTCGGGGCCGGAAAACCGCGACACTCACGCGCCCTTGAACCTTTCGACTTAAGGCCCTACCCTCTTGGGCCGGTCGCGTGCGCCCAGCGACCTCTGTGTCGAGTAGTCTGTCAGTCGGGCGAAGCAAGAAATTCACGACATATGGAAAAAGTGCCGATGACGGCCGAGGGCTACCGTGTCCTCGACGATCAGCTGAAGCAATTGAAGTCGGTCGAACGGCCGAACGTGATCGCGGCCATTTCCGAGGCCCGCGAGCACGGCGACCTGTCCGAAAACGCCGAGTATCACGCGGCGAAGGAGCGGCAGGGCTGGATCGAAGGCTCGATCGCCGAGATCGAGGACAAGCTGTCGCGCGCCCAGGTGATCGACGTCTCCAAGCTGTCCGGCGACCAGGTGAAGTTCGGCGCCACGGTCACCGTGGTCGACGAGGACACCGAGGAAGAGGGCCGCTACCAGATCGTCGGCGAGCATGAGGCCGACGTGAAGGCGGGCAAGATCTCCATCGCCTCCCCGATCGCCCGCGCCATGATTTCGAAAGAGGTCGGCGACGTGGTCGAGGTCAACACGCCCGGCGGCGTGAAGGCGTACGAAATCCTCAAGGTCGAGTGGAAGTAGGCTCACCGCCGAAACCGCTCACGATCCGCGTCGTCTCGGACGGCCGGATCGGGATGGAAAATCAGGCGCTGGGGTTGGCGGAAGCCCTCCAGCGCCTTTCGCCGTCTGAAATCACCGTTTGCCGCGTCAAGTGGCGAAAAGCTTTCGACAAGCTGCCCTCGGCGCTGAAAGCGCCATGGATGCTGGACCCGACGTCGGATGATCCCTTCCCCAAGTCCGGCGAGGCCTGGCCGGACGTGTGGATCGCCACCGGTCGCGCCACCCTGCCCCTGTCGCTGATGGCCAAGCCCCGCTCGGGCGGAAAGACCTTCGTCGTCCAGACCCAGGACCCGCGCTGGCGGACCGGCGACTATGATCTGATCGTGGCCCCGAAGCATGACGGGATCGACGGATCGAACGTCCTGTCGATCACCGGCTCGCCCCACCGCATCTCGGCCGCCCGGCTGGCGGAGGGCGCAACGGCCTTTGCGGATCGGCTGGAGCCCCTGCCCCGCCCGCGCGTGGCGGTGCTGATCGGCGGCAAGTCGCGCGCCCACGACCTGCCCGAGGCCCACGCCGCGGACCTGGCCGACCGGATCGCGGCGACGATCACGACGGCGGGCGGCTCCCTGATGCTGACCTTCTCACGCCGGACGCCCCAGGCGGCGAAGGCGGCGATGACCGCGCGGCTGTCCCACCTGCCCGGCCTCATCTGGAACGGCGAGGGCCCGAACCCCTATTTCGCCTTCCTGCAGTTCGCCGACCACATCCTGGTCACCGAGGACAGCGCCAACATGGCCGCCGAGGCCGCCTCGACCGGCAAGCCGGTGCACATCCTGCCGATGGTCCCCACCAGGCCCGCTGACAAATTCGCCCGCCTGCACGCCGACCTGCGTGAACGCGGCGCGGCGCGGCCGTTCGACGGAACGCTGGAAAGCTGGAGCTATGAGCCGCTGGCAGAGACCGACCGCGCGGCGCGGGACGTCCTGACGCGCCTCGCCGTCAGGAACGGATAGCTCGACGCGCGAGGCCGGGCGTGGCTTGCTGATATCCATGCTGGAGCTTCTCGCCCTCGCCGCCTTCGGCCTGTCGCAGATATCCGCCGAGGAGGCGGCCCGACCGCGTGTGTCGATCTGCACGGCCCAGGAGGGACGGCTGGATCGCCATACCGGCTTCAGGCGCCCTGACGGTCAGGTCTGGTGGTATGCGACGCTTGCGGAAGGCGCGGCCCCGTTCGATGCATCGCAAGAGGTCACTGCAAGCGACCGCGACTGGTACCGCGAACGTCGCCCTCTGACGGTCCGCGGTCTGACCTATCAGTTCGACAGCCTCGAGCCGCTCGATGACTGGCCCTTCCGCCGCTACAACCGCGTCATAGTCCCGATCGACGGCGTCCCCGCCCTCGTTCCCATGGGCGCGGAAGACCGTGAGGTCTGGGTCCTGCTGGAGCCCGTAGGCTGCCGTTTCGCGGTCTGGGCCCGCGAGGACGAGCCGAACTAGGCTCCGGACGCGCCGGTGTCGTCCTCGTCCTTCTTTTTCGCATTGGCGGCGGTGGCCGCGCCCATCAGCGCCACGCCGATGCCCGATCCGATAGCCACGCCAAGGCCGAGCCCCAGGGCCAGGTTGTCCGTCGCCACACCGAGCGCGACGCCCATGGACAGCCCCAGTCCGATGCCGATCGGCAGGAAAGCGGCTGGATTGCTCTTCTTCATCCCCGACTCCTTTGTCCCCTCCGGCGAGCCTAGCATCGCGAAAAGCGGAATCAGCCCCTAAATAGGCGCCATGAGCACTCTCCGTACTGTCCGCGTCGCCATCATCGGGTCCGGCCCCGCCGGCTGGACCGCCGCCATCTACGCCGCGCGCGCGCTCCTGCAGCCGGTCGTCATCGCGGGCCTGCAGCCCGGCGGTCAGCTGACCATCACGACCGACGTCGAGAACTACCCCGGCTTCGCGGACGTCATCCAGGGCCCCTGGCTGATGGAACAGATGCAGAAGCAGGCCGAGCACGTCGGGACCGAGGTCATCCACGACATCGTCGTGAAGGCCGACCTGTCGCAGCGCCCGTTCCGGCTGACGCTGGACAGCGGAACCGAGATGCTGGCCGAGACGGTCATCATCTCCACCGGCGCCCAGGCCAAGTGGCTGGGTCTGGAGAGCGAGGCCAAATACCAGGGTTTCGGCGTGTCCGCCTGCGCCACCTGCGACGGCTTCTTCTATCGCGACAAGGACGTGATCGTGGTCGGCGGCGGCAACACCGCCGTGGAAGAGGCGCTGTTCCTGACGAACTTCGCCCGCAAGGTCACCGTTGTGCACCGCCGCGACGAGTTCCGCGCCGAGAAGATCCTGCAGGACCGCCTGTTCGCCCACCCGAAGGTCGAGGTGGTCTGGAACAACGCCATCGACGAAATCCTGGGCGAGACCAACAGCTTCGGCGGCGTGAACGTCACGGGCGCGCGGCTGAAGAACGTCGAGACCGGCGAGACCCGCGAAATCACCGCCGACGGCGTCTTCATCGCCATCGGCCACGCGCCGTCGTCGGAACTGTTCGCCGGACAGCTGGAAACCAAACAGGGCGGCTATCTGGTCGTGAAGCCGGGCACCGCCGCCACCGCCATCGAGGGCGTCTGGGCCGCGGGCGACGTGACCGACGACATCTACCGTCAGGCCGTCACGGCCGCGGGCATGGGCTGTATGGCCGCGCTGGAGGCTGTGCGCTTCCTCGCCGAGGAAGACCACGCCAGGGCCCACCATCCGATTTCGCACAAGGAAGCGGAAAAGATCGGCGTCTGGTGATCCCGCCGGGCCCGGACGCGTCCTGTTTCTGGGCCTGATTGAACCCGATCACGGCGCCGGCTGAGCGGTCGGCGTCGGATGCGCCCCGGCGCGCGGTCGTGTCAGCCGAACAGCTGCAGCTCCGCCGGCGCGGCCTCGACCGGCTCGCCGACGCGTCGCCGCAGGGCATAATCGACGGCCTTCTGCACAGCGCGCTCCTCGGCCGGCTTGGAAAGCACGCCGATGGTGCCGGCGACGCCGTTGCGGACCATGCCGGGATTGGCCGTCATGAACAGGACGGTGACGCCCATCTCCTGGGCCAGGATGCGACCCAGCTCCACGCCGGTGGCGCCGTCGGAAAGGTGGATATCCACGAGCGCGAGATCGACCTCATTCTCCCGGACCAGATCCAGCGCCGAGCGCGCGTCCGCCGCCGTCCCGATCACCTCATGCCCGAGATCCTCAAGCACAAAGCGCAACTCCATCGCGACGAGGGCTTCATCTTCGATAATCAGGATACGGGCGGTCATATCGGAACGGACGTCAGGTCTTTCAGGCGAAGGGCCTCTGTATGAGGCGCCACGGGAACGCGCAAATGCGCTGCAGGTTTCGGGCCAGACGAGACTATTCGAGCGCCAGAGCCGCCCGGCGCCGGGACAGGGCTGTCGCCGGCAGGTCCGCGATCACACGCAGCCCATCCGAAGCCCAGACCCGCTCCAGCCGTCCACCCAGTTGCCCCTCCACGGAAAGGGTCGCCAGCGACGAGCCGAAGCCACTACGCGCGGGCGGGCCTTTCAGTTCCGGGCCGCCGTACTCACGCCACCCCAGAATGAAACGATCCCCTTCGTTTCGGGTCTCCAGCTCCACATGGCCTCCGTCGGTCGACAGCGCCCCGTATTTGGCGGCGTTGGTCGCCAGCTCGTGGAACAGCAGGGCCACCGATGTGGCCGCCTGATCGTCGAAGGTCGCATCGTCTCCCGACAGGCGCACCCGCGCCGCCCCTTCGGGTCCGGCGTAGGCCTTGAACAGATCGGCGAGGAAGGCGTGCAGGGTCATTGTGCCGACCAGCGGCCGGGACGTTTCGGTATGGGGCCGTACGAACTCATGCGCACGGGCGAGGGCGTTGATCCGGGTCCGCACCACGCCCGCAAAGGGCTTCGCCTCCGGGAACTGCCGGGCCGACAAGGCGATAAGCGCCGAGACCACCGCGAAGATATTCTTGATCCGGTGGCTCAGTTCCTGGCTCAACAGTTCCTTGGACTGCTCCATCCGCTTCAGGTCGTCGATGTCGGTGCAGGTGCCGAACCAGCGGACGATTTCGCCATCCTCATTGCGGATCGGCATCGCGCGGCCCAACGTCCAGCGATAGACGCCCGAACGATGGCGGAGACGGTATTCGATCTCGTAAGGATCTCCCGTCTCGAGTGAATGCCGCCAGCGGGCCCAGGCGCGATCCTGATCCTCGGGGTGGAACATGTCGTTCCAGGCCTCGCCGTCGGTCGAGCCCTCGGGCACCCCCGTAAACTCGTACCAGCGGGCATTGTAGTAGTCGTGGAAGCCGTCCGGCAGGGTCGACCAGACCATCTGGGGCATGGAGTCCGCGATCGCCCGGAAGCGGGCCTCGCTCTCCGCCAGTTGTTCGGTCATCCCGGCCCGCGCCGCATGGGATCGGCGCAGTTCCATCTGGGCCATCACCTGATGGGCCAGAACCGTCAGGGTCTCGATCTGGAGATCGCTCAGCCCCTCGGGGCGCGGGCGGCTGTCGATGACGCAAAGGGAGCCCAGCGGCTGCCCCTCGCGGCTGACCAGCGGCGCCCCGGCGTAAAAGCGGATGTCGGGGGCTCCGGTGACCAGTGGATTGTCGGCGAAGCGCAGGTCCTGCGTGGCGTCGGGCACCACCATGACGCCCTCGCCGCGCATGGCATGGTCACAGAAGGACCAGTCCCGCGGCGTCGCGCAGGCGTCGAGTCCCACGCGCGCCTTGAACCACTGCTCATCGTCGGCGACCAGGCTGATCAGGGCCGTGGGCGTCTCGCAAATGCGCGCCGCCAGCCCGACCAGTTCGTCAAAGTCGACCTCCGGGGCGGTGTGCAAAACCCCGTAGGCGCGCAGCGCCGCCAGTCGCTCTTGCTCGGCGGCGTCGCTGCTGGAACCGGTCCTGTTGTCTCGCACGCCCTGGCCTCAAGCGGCGCCGTGCGCCGGTCTCCCGACTCTAATGCGAAGATGCGCGTCCCGTTGCAACCGTGGCAGCGGCGAATTCAGGCGCCGGGCCGTCCGACTTCCTCGACCGCCATCGGCGTGACCCCGGGCGCGGGCGCGGCGGCCGGAGCCGGGCGTGCGGGCGCCTCGAAAGCCGCCAGCCTTTCGTTGATCGTGGCGATGTCTTCCGCGGTGGCCTGACGACGACCGCCCAGCGAAAGCACGCCCACGGTCCGGGTCTGACCGTTGATCTCAACCGTGCGCGTAGTTTCCCGTCCGTTGGCTGCGGCAAGCGCCAGCGCCGCCTCCGCCTCTTCCGCCGTCACAGTCTCCGGGAGCTTGATGCGCGGCCGGGCGAACCGGGCCTCGTCGATCACCGGTTCGCGCCCGGCATAGCTCTGGTTGAAGGCTGCAGGTTCTCCGTACACACCCTTCCAGCGATAGAAGATGTGCGCGCCCACCTGGGTCAGTTTGTTGAGGGTCGGAGCCCACCAGGGGTGAACGTAGTCAGCGTGATAGTGCGTCGCCGTACCGACCTGCGCCGACACATGCCCGGCGAGGGCGCGATCGGCGACCTTGCGCGCGCGGTCCCAGGCCCAGGCCGCCGGCGCCTGCGACAGGGCGCCGTCGCAGGTGAAGCTGAACTGGCAGCCGGTCACCCGCTCCGCCCCTTCGAACACCACGCCGCAGATGCTGTTGGCGTAATTCGGATCCCGGACGCGGTTCAGGATGACCTGGGCGACCGCCTCCTGTCCCTCGGTCGGCTCAAGCGCCGCCTCGTAATAGATGGCTTGCGTCAGGCAGCGCTGCGCGCGACGTCGATCCTCCGCCGAAGCCGGCCGGAAGACGAAAGGCCGGGCGGCCCGCAACTGGCCGGACACCGAGGGCGTGGCCGCGTTCAGCCGAAGCGCTTCGAGCCCGGTCTCGCCGAAATCGAGGGTCGGCTTTCCGGCCAGACCCAGCGTCTCCCAGCCGGGCGTCAGACCATAGAGCTCGGGCCGACGCGAAAAGGGGTCCATACGCTGGGCCAGCGCCAGCTGGGCGGGCGTCATCCGCGCCTTGATCGCCGCGAGCCCCCGGTCGGACAGATCGCCGCCGGTGACCTGACGGACCACATCGACACGTCGATCGATTTCAGGGCGCGGCGTGGAGGACGCCGCCATCGCCACCCCGAAGACCGCCAGCATGAAGGGCGCGGCGGCGACCAGCCGGCGCGTGCGCTTCACCATCGAGGTCAGGGCCGTCCTGTTCAGCGTTCATCTCCAGAGCATCCGTTCCGGGGACCGGAGCTCGCATCCTGCAACCGAAGAGCGGCGCTTTTCAGACTGAAAAGCGCCGTTCGGTCAAGATTAACGACCGCCGAGAGTCGACCGGAGCATCCAGGCGAACTTCTCGTGCGCGGCCAGGCGCTGGGTCAGCAGGTCGGCCGACGCCTCGTCGCCGGCCTCGTCCGCGACCTTGAACGCCTTCCGGGCGGTGGCGATCAGGGTGTCGTGGTCAGCCAGCAGTTCCTTCAGCATCGGAATGGCGTCCTTGTCCGGCTCGCCGTCCTTGATCGAGGTCAGGTTGCCGAAGCCCGAGAAGCTCTGCGGCGCCAGCACGCCAAGCGCGCGGATACGCTCGGCGATCTCGTCCAGCGCCGCCCAGATGTCGCGGTACTGCTGCTCCAGCAGGTTGTGGAAGCTGAAGAATTCCGGCCCGCGGACGTTCCAGTGATAGCCGTGGGTCTTCAGGTAGATGGCGAAGCTGTCAGCCAGAACCTTGGTCAGTTCCTCGGCGACGCTGTTCCGTTCGTCCGCGTTGAGGCCGGTGTCGATCTTGACGGTCATGGGGAGGTATCCTGATTGGAAGCGGTTTCTGGTCTGCACTTAGGCGCCGCTCCGGCCCGGTCCAAGCCCGCCGGAAGGAAAGCTTGACCTTTATGCATGATACGGGCGGCGTTCGGGAACGCCTTTCCCGGCGTAGCGTTGCAGTCAGGCATGCGGAACACTGCGTGCGGAGGGGGCAGGTTCTCAGTTGGGGGCGGACCGGTTTTTCAGACAGCTGGCTCTGGCCCAGCCCGGACGGCCCGGCCAGGCCATTCTCACCGGCGTGGTCTGCGGCCTGATCGGCCTCGCCTTGCGCGCCCCCCTGCAACCCCTGTTCGGTGGTTTCAGCGGACTGACCATCCTGATCCCGGCGGTTCTGGTCGCGGCCCTGTGGGGCGGGCAGATCGCCGGCTATGCGGCCATGGCGGTCAGCATCGCCGGCGCGGTGATGCTCACCCGGATCGGCGGCGGGATGATGAGCGGCACGCCCCAGACCCTGGCCCTGGGCATCGGCAGCTTCGTATTCGCCGCGCTGTTCGGCGTCATCCTGGCGGCCTCCCTGCGCTCGACCCTTCGCCATCTCGACGAGACCATCCGGCGGCTGCGGGCTTCGGATACCCTGGTCGGCGAAACAACCCAGGAACTCCGGGCCATGGTGGACCAGGCTTCGGCGGGGATCGCCCGGGTCGACCTGCAGGGTCGGGTCGTCAGCGCCAACGCCCGGTTCGCCGAGATACTGGGCCTGACTCCGGACAGGGTCGTGGGCATCACGACGCGGGATGTCACCCATCCCGATGACGTCGAGATCACGGGCGATGCGCTGAAGACGGCGCGCGACGGGGGCGAGGGCCGGGTCGAGAAGCGTTACATCCGGCCGGACGGGACGGTCGTCTGGGCCCTGACTAGCCTGCGCGCGCTCACCGATCCCTCGGGGGGCCTGATCGGTTTCATCGGGGTGCTGGTGGACATTACAGCCGCCAAGGCTGCGGAAGCCGCCTTGCGCGAGAGCGAGACCCGCTTCCGCCTGATGGCCGACACGGCGCCGTCCCCGGTCTGGATGACCAACACCGAGGCCGAGGTCGAGTTCGTCAATACCGCCCTGATCGAGTTTTACGGGCGTGGCGGAGCGGACCACCTCATGGGCGCGACCTGGCGTGAGACCCTGCACCCGGAGGACCGGAGCGAGGTGGAGGCGGTTATGGCGATCGCGCGCCCCGCCCATCGCCCCTACGGTTTCGAGGCCCGCTTCAAACGCTTCGACGACGCCTGGCGCTGGATGCGCGTCGCTGTGAACCCCCGGTTTGACGCCGACGGCGCATTCATGGGCTATGTCGGCATGTCGTTCGACGTCACCGACACCCGGACGGCGATCACGGCGCTGGAGGCGCAGGAGCGACGCCAGACCTTCCTCCTGTCGCTGACCGATCGGCTTCGGGATCTCATCTCCCCGGACGACATCATGGTGGAGGTCGAGCGAGCCCTGGGCGCCGAGTTCGGCGCCGACCGGGTCGGCTACGGGGAGGTCGATGAGACCCGGGGCCTTGTCTCGATGAGCCGGGACTGGACAGCCGGTGCGGTCTCCGCGGAGGGCCAGTTCGCCCTCGCCGATCTCGGCGCGGACCTGATCCGCGATCTCGCCGAAGGTCGCCTGATCCGGATTGCGGATGTCCGCCTCGACCCCCGGACCCGCGACGCCCTCGACGTCTTCGAGCGCCTCGGCACCCGCGCCCTGATGCGCGCGCCCGTGATCCGCGGCGGCCGGCTGCGCGCCTTCCTCTACGCTCACGACGCCGATGTGCGGACCTGGACCGACGCCGAGGTCGAACTGCTTCAGGATGTGGCCGGACGGACCTGGACCGAGATTGAACGCGCCCGCGCCGAGGGTGCGGTCCGGGAGAGCGAGGAACGTTTCCGCGCCATCGCCGACACCGCGCCGGTGCTGATCTGGGTCACGGGCAAGGACCGGGTGCGCGAGTTCGTGAACCAGGCCTATGTCGCCTACACCGGCGAGACCTATGAAGCGGCCCGTCTGGCGGACTGGCGCGACGTGATCCACGTCGATGACCACGAACGGATCATCCGTGAATCCGTCGCGGGCGAGGCGACGGGCCAGCCCTTCTCGATGGAAGCCCGCTACCTGCGCCACGACGGCGCCTATCGCTGGCTGAAGTCCTTCTCCAGACCCCGACTGGACGCCGACGGCGAGGTGATGGGCTTCGTCGGCGTCGCCTTCGACGTGACCGACATCCGCGAGGCGCAGGCGCGGCTGCAGGAGTCCGAAATCCGCTTCCGCACGGTCGCGGACAGCGCCCCGGCCCAGATGTGGATGACGGACGAGACCGGGACGGTCCTCTTCGCCAACCGACGCTACCGCACCTTCTTCGGGGTCCAGCACGACGAGGACCTGGAAGACAACTGGCAGGCCATCATGACCGCCAACGGGCTCGAGGCCTTCTATCAGGGCTTCCTGAACGCCCTGGAACAGCGCGACCGGTTCGAGAGTGTGATGGAGGTGGAGCATCCGCAGATGGGCCGCCGCTGGCTGCGTTGCGAAGGCATTCCCCGGTTCGACGGCGACGGGCGGTTCCAGGGGTATGTCGGCGCCAACATCGATGTCACCGAGGCCCGCCGCGCCGAGGATGATCTGAAACGCATCAACGAACTTCTCGAGGAGCGGGTCAGCGAAGCGCTGGCGGAGAAGGCCAAGGCTGAAGCGGATCTGATGCACGCCCAGCGGATGGAGGCGGTCGGTCGCCTGACCGGTGGCGTGGCCCACGACTTCAACAACCTGCTGACCGTCGTCATCGGGGCCCTCGACATGATGCTGCGCTCGCCCGACGACGCGGCCCGCCAGAAAAAGCTCGGGGAGGCCGCCCTGGCCGCCGCTCGCCGGGGCGAGGGGCTGACCCACCAGTTGCTGGCCTTCTCCCGCCGCCAGGCCCTGCGACCCGAGGCCCTGGACCTGAACGGCCTGATCCGGGGCAGCGAGCCCCTGCTCAAGCGCGCGGTCGGCGAGGCGGTCGAGTTCCGGCTCAAACTGCGCCGCGGCGGCGCGCGCGTGCACGTCGATCCCGCCCAGTTCGAGGCGGCCCTGCTCAACCTTGTCGTCAATGCCCGCGACGCCGTCGGCGACAAGGGGCGCGTGACCGTCCAGACCCAGACCGCGACAGTCCGGGACGGCGAGGTGCAGGAACTGCCCGCCGGGGACTATGTCTGCGTGTCGGTCTCCGACAACGGCGCCGGCATTGATCCGGAGGTGATCAGCCGGGTGTTCGAGCCCTTCTTCACAACCAAGGCCGTCGGCAAGGGCACGGGGCTGGGGCTGAGCCAGGTGTATGGCTTCGCCCGCCAGTCCGGTGGGGGAATCCGCGTCGCCTCGACCCTGGGGCGGGGCACCGAATTCCGTCTCTACCTGCCGCCGCTGGACCGCGCCGACGAGAACGACGCCGATGTCCGGGATACGACGCCCTTCCCCCGCGTCGCCGCCCGGCGGGTCCTGCTGGTCGAGGACGACCCCGGTGTCGCCGCCATCGCCCTGGACCTGCTGACGGCCATGGGCATGGATGTGGCTGCCGCGGACAACGCGCCGCGCGCGCTGGAGATGTTGAGGATCGAAAGATTCGACCTGATGCTCAGCGACGTGGTCATGCCCGGCGGCATGACAGGCATCGAGCTGGCGCGGGTCTGCGCGAAGGAGTGGCCGGACATGCGGATCGTCCTGACGTCGGGCTATGCCGGCGACGACGTGGACGAAGCCCTTTCGGACGCGCCGTGGCCCTTCCTGCGGAAGCCGTATTCAGGTGAGCAACTGGCCGGAATTCTGGGTCAGGTTCCCGCCGTAGCGGATTGACGCCCGAAGCCGCCGGCTCCGGGCGTCGGATCGGTCAGCCGCGCTTGGAGCCGCGGGCCTTTCGCGCAGCGTAGCGCGCGTCACGCGCGGCTTTCTGCTCTTCCTTGGTCAGTTGCTTGCGCTCCTTGCGGGCGGCGCGGCGTTCAGCGTCAATCGCGTCCTGGGCCGCCTGTTCGGCAGCCATCCTGGCGGCTTCCTTTTCGGCCTTCTCACGACGCTGCTCGGCCTTGGCCAGCTCGTGCTGCTGACGTTGCGCCTCCTTCTCGGCGGCGCGCTTCTCCGCCAGCTTGTCGAACTCGGGGTCCGGCGCGGCGGCCTTGGGCTTGAACTTGGCGAGCAGGGCGGCCTTGGCGTCCTTCTGGGCGGAGATGCGGTCGTTGAAGCCGGTTTGTTTCAGATCTCTCATGCGTAGAGTCGTCGTATCCTTGTTGGATGTCAGGTGCGCGTGCGCCGGGGCGAGCTCAGCTCAGCCCCGGGCGGGTCCGCTAACCCCATATGGGGTCAAAAAGCAAGGTTTGCAGAGCGGACGCACACAGACGCCCGCTCCGGTGTGTCAGTTGGGGCGCTCGGCATGGCCGACCGCTGCGCCCGCGGCGCCGCCGACCGCCGCGCCGACCGGACCGGCGACGACTGCGCCCGCGACAGCGCCGGTCGCCGCTTTCTGTTCCGTTGTGGTTCCGCAGGCAGCGGCCCCCATCGCGAAGGCGGCCAGTAAGGTGACGGTGGCGAGACGGCGCATGACTTTTCTCCTGTTCGCGGAATCAAACGTCGGCCCTCCCGAGCGGTTCCGAACCGTGGCGGAAAGTCGCCTTTCAGGAAATCGGCCGCCGAAAGACTAGAAGATGACCCGCACGAAGACCGACGCGCCAAGGCCATCCGCAACCCGGCGAAGACGCAATGTCGTTGAATACAGTATACGCTGGAAAGACTGATCCAAAAACCTTCGGCGCCCTTGATATTTTTCTCCGCATACACATCGGGGCGCGACAATTGCTGCAGCGCACAGGATTCTTGCGAATCAACCACATTGGCGCCACAAACCGCTGGCTTAAGGCGCGTCCCTCGACACCGGCCCGTTCGCCGAACGTCGAAACTGAAACCGTCGAACGTGATCCGATCACTCGGCGGCGAGACTACCCGGGGGCGGCACTGCGCCCTGTCGAACAGGACTGAGCCTTTGCCGACTTCCTCGCAGACGCGTGTGAACCCGCCCGTAGATCGTGCAGCCCGGATTCGGCCCGGCACGGCGGCGGCGATGTTCGGCGCTCTGGTGGGACTTGCGGTCGGCGGCGCCTATCTGGGCGGCGCGGCGGCCAAGGCGTCGGCGATTCAGGATCAGGCCTCGCGCATCGACGGCGCCGGCGCCGCGGGCTTCACCGAGGAAGCGCTGGCCGCTGCGGCGGGCGGTCTCGACGAAAGCGCGCTGACCATCGCGCGCCGTCACGATCCCTATACCGTCGCCGGGCCCAGCCAGCGCGACCGTCAGGCGGAACTGCTCACCGCCCGTCTCGAGCAACTCCGGGGCTCCGCGCCCGTCCAGATCACCGGCCTGCGTCAGGCCAACCTCGGCGGTCCGGTCGCGGCACAGCCCTTCCGGCTGTCCGGCGCGCTGGAAGCGTCCCGAGACCTCGATTGCCTGACCCAGGCGGCCTACTATGAAGCGCGGGGCGAGGGCCGTGACGGCATGCGCGCCGTGGCCCAGGTCGTTCTGAATCGCGTCCGTCACCCGGCCTTCCCCAAGACGGTCTGCGGCGTCGTCTTCCAGGGCGCGGGGCGTCGGACCGGCTGCCAGTTCAGCTTCACCTGCAACGGCTCGATGCGCGGCCGCGTCAACCGCGCCGCCTGGGAACGCGCCCGCGCCGTCGCGTCGTCGGCCCTGTCCGGCTCGGTGTTCAGCGGCGTCGGCAACGCCACCCATTTCCACACCACCGGGGTCTCCCCCCAGTGGCGGAACAGCCTGGTGCGCGTCAGCCAGGTCGGCGACCATCTGTTTTACCGCTTCGGCGGACGCTCCGGCGCTTCCAGCGCCTTCAGCTATGCCGCCCGCCGGTCCAGCGACGCGGACATGCCCCAGGTCGTTCAGGCCAGCCTTGATCCGATCGCGCCGGCCCGCGAGGCCGGAGCCGTCGCCTATAATCTGCTGATCGCGCAGGAACGTCAGGCCGCCGGTCATGACGCCGCCGCTCCGCAGGCCCCGGCTCCGGCGGCCGCGCCCGCGACGGCTGAAACTCCGCGTCGCGGGACTGCGCCGGCCGCAACGCCGATCGCGGCGCTTTCCTCGACCGACACCGGCCGTCCCGCCGCCTGATCAGCGCTGCTGCACCTTCCAGTGCGTGGTCAGGTTCTGGCGCAGGTTGCCGAACCGTCCCTGCGTTTCCAGATTGACGTCTGCATCGCCCGGCTGACCGGACTGCGCGCCCGTCGCCACATCCCGGCGATCCGCGGTCATCGCCTCCTCCGCCGACGCGCCGCCGCGATCGGCGAAGCTGCGCTGTTCCTTGGGGATTTTCGGACTGTGGGTCATCCGTGATCTCCTTTCGTATAGGAGAAGAACCACTCCGCTCCCGGACTGTTCCGGAACGCCGTTCGGCTCAGATCGCGTCCAGGCCGATATCCAGTGACGGCGCCGAGTGGGTCAGGGCCCCGACCGAAATCACATTCACGCCGGTTTCGGCAATGGCCCGCACGGTCTCCAGATTGACCCCGCCGGACGCCTCCAGGGTCACCGCGCCGGCGACGCGGGCGACGGCCTCGCGGAGGTCCGTCAGGCTGAAATTGTCCAGCATGATCACGTCAGGGCCTTCGGCAAGGGCCTCGGCCAGCTGCTCGAGCCCGTCCACCTCGACCTCGACCTTCATCAGATGGCCCGCCGCAGCTCTCGCCCTGCGCACAGCCTCGCCGACGCCGCCGCAGACAGCGACGTGGTTGTCCTTGATCAGGATGGCGTCATCCAGGCCGAAGCGATGGTTCAGCCCGCCGCCGCAGAGCACGGCATGCTTCTCCAGCGCCCGCAGCCCCGGCGTCGTCTTGCGCGTGTCGGCGATCCGGGCCCCGGTTCCTTCGACCGCCGCCACATAGGCGCCGGTCAGGGTCGCGATCCCGCACAGCCGTCCCAGAAGGTTCAGCGCCGTCCGCTCGGCCGACAGGAAGGCGCGCGCGTCGGCCTCGACCTCCGCCAGCACAGCCCCGGCCTCGAACCGGTCGCCGTCCCGCAACCGCAGCGTCACGGACGCCTGCGGATCCATCGCCAGGACCGCCAGCCGCACGCAGCCGATTCCGGCCAGCACGCCCGGTTTCCGCGCCGCGAAGACCGCCCGCATTCGAGCGCCTTCAGGGATGCAGGCCCTGGCGGTCACATCACCGGCGCGCCCCAGGTCCTCGACGAGCGCGGCCCGGACGATCGGTTCAATCAGGGTGTCTGGAAGGGACGGGATCATTCGGCGGCCATGGTGCCCGGAGTGGGCAGTTCGGGTTCACGGCGCAACCGCGTATGGCGCGGCGCGGCGTCGGTCTGCGGATAATCCGAGCGGTAGTGGCCGCCCCGGCTCTCCCGCCGTTCCAGGGCCGCCCCGGTGATCAGGCGGGCCGCCAGCACAGGCAGGGCGCCCCGCGCCTCCTGCTCCAGCCGTTCGATCAGCACCATGGCCCGCGCCAGACCCGCGGCGTCACGGACGACGCCGACATTGTCGCTCATCATCACCCGCAGGGCCGTCAGGGCCTCGGGCGCCAGGTCGGGGCGGCCCTCGCCGGCGCTCGCCTGCCCCTGCCCGCCCGTCTCCGCCGCCGCCGCCCGGCCCGTTCGCCGCCCGAACGCCGCCGCTTCGAGCAGGGAGTTCGACGCCAGGCGGTTCGCCCCGTGCACCCCGGTCGCCGCGCACTCGCCCACGGCGAACAATCCGGGCAGGCTGGTGCGCCCGTCCAGTCCGGCGGCGATCCCGCCCATATGATAGTGGGCTCCCGGCGCGACCGGGATTGGCGTTTCGCGCGGATCCAGTCCGGCGCGCATGCAGGCGGCGAACACGGCCGGGAATTCATGGGGGAAGGCGCCGCCCACGGCGGTCCGGGCGTCCAGATAGGCCCCCCGTCCATCCAGCCGCGCCGCATGAACGGCCCGCGCCACGACGTCACGAGGCTTCAGGTCGGCGTCGGCGTCCTCCCCCAGCAGGAACCGACCCTCGGCGTCGATGAGCCGCGCGCCTTCGCCCCGCAAGGCCTCGGTCGCCAGGGGCATGGGATCCAGTCCGACATCGATCGCGGTCGGATGGAACTGGACGAACTCGGGGTCCAGGATCTCCGCTCCGGCCCGATAGGCCAGCGCCATGCCCTCGCCGAGCAGGGCCGCCGGCGTGGTGGTCCGGGCGAACAGCCCCCCCGCGCCGCCGGTCGCCAGGACAACCGCCGTAGCCAGGACCTCCGTCAGCCGCCCGTCACGCTCGATCACCGCGCCCCGCACCCGGCCCGTGTCATCCTGAAGGAGCCCGCGCAGGCGCCCGTTCTCCCAGACAGTCACATGCGGCGCGGCGCGCACACTGGCGACCAGCGCCGAGAGGATGGCGCGGCCCGCGCCGTCCCCGCCCACCCGGGCGACCCGGGCGCGGGAGTGGGCGGCCTCCAGGCTGACCGCAAAGCCGCCGTCGACATCCCGGTCAAACGGCGCGCCGAGACCGGCCAGCCACTCCACCGTCTGCCGACCGTCTCCGGTCAGGGCCCGGGCGGCGGCCAGATCGACCAGACCGGCGCCGGCCGCGGCGGTGTCCGAGGCGTGGAGATCAGGCGCATCCTTCGCCGAAAGCGCGGCGGCGACACCGCCCTGCGCCCAGGCCGAGGAACAGGCCTGCAGCAGGGGCGCGGGCGTCACCACAAGGGTTGGACGCGGCGCGGCTTCCAGCGCGGCCGACAGACCGGCCAGTCCGCCGCCGACAATCAGCGGGCCATCGTGACGAACCCGGCTCATTGGCCGAACTCAAGCAGGCTTGCGCCGTGGCCGGCGGCGCCCGCCAGGGTCTCGGCGCCGGGCAGGAAGGCCGCCAGGCCGACGCCCACGCACGCCGCCGCGGTCAGGACGAACAACCCCGTCGCCTTGATCGCCTCACCGACGGTCAGGCGTCGCACATCCGGCCGCCACACGCCCCGCCGCAGGTAGCTGAACAGGGCGATCGACAGGAAGATCGCGAACAGCCAGCTGCCGTTTGACGCCCCCCACAGGATCGCAAGGCCGCCGATCACCAGCAGCACGACCTTCTCGACCATCGGGTGGATTTTCGCCAGCACCGGCCCCAGCGCGCGGGAGCCGTCCAGCATGGGAGCGGGCAGGAGGTTGATCAGATTGATGAAGGCGATGGCGATCACGCAGCCCAGCCAGATCCCCTGCCCCGTCCATCCATACAGGGCGAAGAAGGGGATCGCCGCCAGCAGGCCGAAGGCCGGCCCCGCCAGAGCCACCAGAACGCCATGCCACTCGCTGGCCGCCGGCCGCTGACCGATGGCCGCGCCGCCGAAGAAGGGCACGATGAAAATACGCGCCGGTCCCATGCCGAGCCGGTTCATGGCCAGCATGTGCCCGACTTCATGCACCAGCACGCCGAACAGCACCGCCGCCACGATCTCGAAGCTTCGGGTCCACATGTAGATCAACCCGCCCAGCAGCAGGGTTGAGATCAGCGCCCAGCCGAGCCCCTGTCCCTGAACGACCGGATGGGCGGAGGTGGACGCCACCGGCCCCTCTCTGGTCTCCAGCCGAACATGCAGACCGCGCGGCGCGCCTGTCTCGTCAGGCTTGAGGTCCCAGGGGCCGGGGCGGCGGGGGGTGTCGGTGTCGCTCATCTCCGCGACGTGGCCTTTTCCGCCTTCAGCCACAAGGCCAGTACGGCGAGAAGCCGCAGGGTCTTGCGATCAACCGTCGCGACGGCGCGGACAGGCGGAATGTAATGCATGGTGTCAGTCCAGATTATGCGCCCGCGCCCCGGCGGGATCGGCCCGCGTCAGCGCCTCGCGCACCAGATTCTTCGGCACGCCCCGGCGGCTCAGGATTTCATAGACCCGGCGCAGGTCCTGAACCGGTCTGAATGCAACCCAACGCTGCTTCGCACGCCAGATAATGATCATGTAGCCAAACGGTACGCGCCAAACTCGAACCACTCAGATCAGCTCCACATCCACGTGATGCCTGGCCTTCACCAGGTCATACCGCGCGGGAATCGGCGGCGGAGGCAGGTCTATCATGCGTTGCACGGCCATTCGCGCCCGTTCTGCCATCGCCTCGGGTACAGTCACCTCGAACTTCATGTCGCGCAGGCAGTCGCGGATATTCTCCAGCGTGATCCGCTTCATGTGCGGACACATGTTGCAGGGGCCGACAAACTGTACGTCCGGCACGTCGCCCTTGATGTTGGACGCCATCGAACACTCGGTGATCAGCACCACCCGTTTCGGCTTGTGTTGCTCCACATAGTCGGTCATCGCGGCCGTCGAGCCGGCGAAGTCAGCCGCCTGGAGGATTTCCTCCGGGCATTCCGGGTGGGCCAGAACCTCGGCGTCCGGCCAGGCGTCGCGCATGTCGGCGATGTCCTGCGCGGTGAACCGCTTGTGCACCTCGCAATGGCCTTTCCAGGCGATGATCCCCACGTCGGTCTGCGCCGCCACATTGCGCGCCAGATACTCGTCCGGGATCAGGATGACCTTGTCGACGCCCCACTCCCTGGCGGCCCATTCGACGATCTGCACCGCGTTGGCGCTGGTGCAGCAGATGTCCGTCTCGGCCTTCACATCGGCGGTCGTGTTCACATAGGTCACGACCGGCAGGCCGGGATAGCGCTGCTTGATCAGCCGCACATCCTCGCCGGTGATCGAACTGGCGAGGCTGCATCCCGCGCGAAGATCGGGAATCAGCACCGTCTTCCCGGGGCTCAGGATCTTCGAGGTCTCGGCCATGAAATGTACGCCCGCCTGGACGATCACCTTCGCGTTCGACCGGGCAGCTTCCTTGGCCAGACCCAGGCTGTCGCCGACGTAGTCGCCGACCCCGTGGAAGATTTCCGGCGTCATGTAGTTGTGGGCGAGGATGACGGCGTCCCGTTCCTTCTTCAGCGCATTGATCTCGCTGATGAGAGCCGCGTAGCCCGGCCACTCCAGGGGGGTGACGTGGTCCTTGACCTTCTCCCAGACCGGCGCGGTCTCGCGCTCCAGTTCCTTCGACAGACCGAACATCCCGTCCGCCATGGCATCCATCCTTTTGCTCGATCTGAGCAAATCAACGACCCAAAGAACGGCGACCAACAGATCGGGTCGCCCGCTTACTTATGCTCACTTTCAGCATAAGCCGGATGCAATCTAGGCCGACGGCCCGGGAATTCAACCCCGGAACCGCCGGCCCTGCCGATTTCGAAATCCTAGTCCGGTGCGAAACGCAGCATCGCCGCATGGCCGATGACATGGAACACCTTGCCCTCGGCCTCGGCCAGGGTCGCGCCGTCGATGGGGAAGACCTCACGCCCTTCGGCGGCCCGCATCACCCCCATCACCGGCGGCAGGGCGGCGCTGGCCGCGTGATCGGCCCGGCACTCCGCCAGATGCCCGCTCCGGACGATGCAGCTGACCTCCATTTCCGGCGTCGGCAGACGCGGGGCGGGCCGTGCGTTCGGGTTCGGGCGCCGGGAGCGCAGGGCCACACTCCGGCTGGACGACCGGCGATGTACGGTGGGCCCGACGTTCTCAAGCGAGACCTCGGCCTCGGCGAGCAGGTCCCGGTCGTCGGAGAGGCCCCAGCCACAGGCCGTCAGCACCTGATCGACATTGGCGGACTGGCCCGGCAGGTCAAAGGCGCCGGTAAAGGGAGTCTCCGAGCCAGGCTCGGTCCGGACCGAATAGAGGCCGCCGCCCTTCAGGAAACGCGCGGCCCGACCGGGCGAAACGGCGCGGAAGGCGCCCGGCGCCCCGCTCGAGACCCAGTCCTGGATGTCCGATCGTCCGTCCGCCCGGCTCGCCGTCAGCTCCAGGGGCTCCGTCGACCGCGGCAGGCCGCCCAGGACGACCGTCAGCCGGTTGTCGCGGCACTGGACGACAATGATCTGGCCGGCGTCATACCGGGTCACCGCGATGGCGATATTCTGCGCCGGGTCCTGCTGGAACTCCCAGTCGTCGTCCTGCGCCGTCGCCGTCGTCGCCGCGCCCAGGCCCAGCGCCATGGCCAGCCCCGCCGAAAGCATCGTCTTCATGACCTGAAACCCCTCACATCCCGCGCGCAGTGACACGCAGACTCGGGGAGCCGTCAAGCGGTTGTCACACGCCCTTCATGCGCCAACAACCAGCGCTTGCGCTCAAGGCCTCCGGCATATCCCGTCAAGGTTCCATCGGCGCCGATCACCCGGTGACAGGGCACGATCACGGCCACCGGATTCTGGCCGTTGGCGAGCCCGGCGGCCCGCATCGCCTTCGGTGATCCGACGGCCGCCGCCAGCTGTCCATAGGTCCGCGTCTCCCCGACCGGAATGGTCCGAAGGGCCGCCCAGACCGCCTTCTGGAAGACGGTGCCGCCGGTCTTCACCGCCAGACCGTCCAGCGCCGTCAGCGCACCGCCGAAATAGGCTTCCACCGCGACGCGCACCGGCTCGGGAGCGCGCCCCTCGACCACGGCCGCCCCCGGGCTGTGCCGGGCCAGCAGGCGATGCATCCGCGCCTCGTACCCCGCGAACTCCAACGCCCGCACCGCGCCCTCCGGCCCCGTGACCAGCAGCATCTCGCCGACCGGCGTGGCCAGCCGATCCAGCGTCAGGGTTTCCGCCTCAGACCGCTTCGGCATCGTCTCGCTCCATCAGTTCAGCGGCGTCGGCCCCGGCCATGGCCAGATGCAGCGCCCCGTAGGCCCGCCACGGGCGCCACATCTCAGCGCGCGCGGTCAGGCGATCATCCTTCAATCTGTCGTTGGGCGGCTCGGCCGCGTCATCGATCCAGTCGCCCGGCAGTCGCAACCCGGGTCGCGCCGCCGCCAGAGGCGCCAATGCCGGATCGGCGGACAGGTCTCTCGCGATGGCGTCCGGATCCGCCGACAGATCGAACACCCGCCGCACCCGCGCCAACACGCCCGGCAGCGCTTTCAGCTCTGTCGTCTCGATGCAGACCGTGACCCGACCCGCCTCGCCCGGCTCGACCCGGACCGAACCCTCGGCCCCGTCGATCTCCCGATCCAGCACCCGCGACCAACGCCGCCCTTCAACCGCATCGCCCCGTTCCGCCAGAGCCGTCAGCATCGCGCGCCAGTCATACGGCGGCGCATAGGGCAGGCTCAGCACCACCCCGCCCTCATGCGCCCGCTCGCCCCGTCGCCGCAGGGCCGAGGGCGGCCGCTCGTACAGGGCCTGAAAGGTCTCGTTGAACCGCCGCACGCTGCCGAAACCGGACGCCAGCGCCACCTGCGCCATCGACAGGTCGGTCTGGTGGATCAGGGCCTTGGCCAGCAGCACCCGCCGGGTCTGGGCCACGCTGACCGGCGCGGCGCCCAGATGCTGGCGGAACAGGCGGCGCAGATGCCGCTCGCCCACGCCCAGCCGACCGGCCAGCGCATCGACGTCGCCGTCATCCAGCGCCCCCGCCTCTATCAGGGCCAGGGCCCGGCTCACCGTATTCGACGTCCCGCGCCACGCCCCCATGTCCGGCGCCGTCTCCGGACGACACCGCAGGCAGGCGCGAAACCCCGCCTCCTCGGCCGCCGCCGCCGAGGCGACGAAGATCATGTTCTCTCTCTTTGGAGTCCGCGCCGGGCAGACCGGACGGCAGTAGATGCCGGTCGTCTTCACACAGCCGAAGAACCGCCCGTCAAACCGCGCATCACGCGTCATCACGGCGCGATAGCAGGCCTCCTGATCGAGAGCGGCAGGGTTTTCCATGAGCGGAAGATAGGCCGCAGCGGAGAGGAACGCTCGCGGTTTTCGGACATGAGCGTGGACCTCCCACCGGCCCGCCTCCGTCGTACAGGCCGCGTCGGGTCGGGAGGTCCCGAAGGGCCGACGTTCCGCGGCCGAACTAAAGTGGCCAGAACAGCAGGATCAGCGGCGGCCCGGCCAGCAGCACCAGCAGGCTCAGCGGCGCCCCCAGCCTCGCATAGTCCCCGAACCGGTAGCCGCCCGGTCCCATGACCAGGGTGTTGCACTGGTGGCCGATGGGGGTGAGGAAATCGCAGGCCGCGCCGACCGCCACGGCCATCAGGAAGGCGTTGGGATTATAGCCCAGCTGGGTCGCCAGACTCGCCCCGATGGGGGCCACGATCAGCACCGTCGCGGCGTTGTTCAGGAAGGGCGTCACCGCCATCGCCGCGAACATCAGGCCGCCGACCGCCAGCACGCCCGGCAGATGGGTGAACAGGCCGCTCAGCGCCACGGCGATCAGGTCGGCGCCGCCCGTCCTCTGGATGGCGTCCGACACCGGAATCAGGGCCGCGATGAGGATCAGAAGGGGGCCGTCCAGCGCACCGTAAGCCTCGCGCATCTTCAGCCCGCCCAGGGCGACGATAACCACCGCCGCCCCGAAGAAGGCGACCGACACCGGCACGACGCCGAACCCCACCAGGGTCATCGCCACCGCCAGCACCACCGCGGGCAGGAACCGTTTGCGGACGCTGCCCAGCCGCACCTCGCGCTCCGCCAGCGGCAGCAAGTCCAACGCCTTCAGGGCCGTCGGCAACCCGGCCTCCCCGCCCTGCAGCAGGATCACATCCCCGGCCTGCAGCCGCGCCGACCGCAGCTTCTGGGTCAGCTCGTAGCCGCTGCGCGACACCCCGATCAGATTGACCCCGTACTGGCCATACAGGTCGGCGGCCCGCACAGACTGGCCGGACAGGGGCGAGTTGCGGCCGATCACCGCCTCGACGACCTGCACCTCATCCGTCGGCTGCTCCAGCATCACCGGCCGGTCCTCACGGACCAGTTGCAGACGACTGGTCGACAGGAAGCTCTCCAGCGCCGACGGGCCGCCCTCGATCAACAGGGTGTCGCCCGGCAGGACCTTGTGGTTCCAGCGGGGACTGGCGACCCGCCTGCGCCCCCGGATCAGCGCGAGGATGCGGACCTCCCCGTCCCCCATCGCGGTCAGGGTCCGGATATTCGGCGTGGGACTGGTCCAGTCCTCGGGGACCCTCGCTTCCGTGGCGTAGCCGTTGGCGGCCAGCGCCTCGTCCAGCCCGACCGCCCCCTGGCGGTCCTTCGGCAGAAGCCGGTACCCGAAGGCCAGGAACGCCAGGGCCATCGCCGTCAGGGCCAGCCCGACCGGCGCATAGTCGTACATGCGGAACGGCTCGCCCAGCAGGTCCGCGCGAACCTCGGCCACGATGATATTGGGCGCGGTGCCGACTAGGGTGACCATGCCCCCGGCCATGGCGCCGAAGGCCATCGGCATCAGCAGGCGGGACGGCGAGGACCCGGTCTTGCGGCTGACCTGCAGCGCCACCGGCATCATGATCGCCAACGCCCCGACGTTCTTGGTCACCATCGACAGCAGGGTGACGGCGACCGTCAGCACCGGCGTCTGGCTGCGTTCGGTCTTCAGCAGCGGGAGGACCCGCTTCAGGGCCATCTCGACGATGCCCGACCGGGCGAAGGCCGCGCTGACCACCAGGGCGGCGGCGATGATCACCGTCACATCGTTGCGGAAACCGTCGAAGGCCGCCTCGGCCGGGATCACCCCGACAGCCAGCCCCAGGACCAGCGCCGACAGGGCGATCAGGTCATAGCGAAACCGCCCCCAGATGAAGGCGACGATGGTCAAACCCACCAGCCCGAAGGCCAGCCCCTGCTGCAGCGTCACGCCCGCTCCCTGAACGAAAAGCCCCGGCGGCCGGATCGCCGCCGGGGCCTAACGCCCGAAGGTTCAGTTCGATGCGTCGATCAGCCGCCGATCCCGGCCGGTGACCAGACGTCCCAGCGCCCCGACGACCTTGGACGCCGCAATCAGGAAGCCGAAGGCGACGCACAGCATCAGGATGCCCGGCAGCGGCCACCAGCCGGTCTCGATCATGGCGCGCACCCGGTCCAGGAAGCTCTCGACATCGGGAACGAACACGATCGGCGACATCGGCGAGTACAGCCAAACCCAGACAAACAGCGCCGCTTCCGCCAGACCGAAGCCGATGTCCCCCAGGGCCGTGAAGCGCACCCCCTTCGGATGCAGGGCGCGGGTCAGGTCAAAGGCGATCCGCACCAGGGCGAAGGCGATGACCGGCCAGTAGAGCAGGCCGTGCATCTCGGCCAGCATCCGGCCGAAGTCGACCCCGTGCACCACGGCGCCGAGATCTTCCGGCGTCGTGTGGGTCAGCGGCAACCAGCCGACCCACCACAGCAGGATCACGCCCCAGCCCACGGCGCTGCCCAGCGCGCGGACGGTCGGCGAGGCGGCGCGCGCCTTGCCCTTGCCGGCCGGTTTGGCGCTCCAGTCGCCTTCGCTCAATCCCCGGGAGACGGCCTCTGCGTTCAGGTTGCCGCCGAACTCGAACAGGCCCAGATCCTTGACCCGCCATTCCCGCAGGAAGCGCGGCTTCTCCTTCTGCCGCTCGATGATGTAGGCGCCGACGGTGGCGAAGCCGATCAGGCTGATCGCCCCGTTGAAGATGCTGTGGAAGGCCTGGCCGATCGCGCGGCCCGCCTCCACGTCGCCGACCACCACCCGGACGATGGCGCCCAGCACGGTGATGGCCACGATGGCGATCAGGCCGGCGCGCACCGCGAACATCCACCACGGATAGAGCTCCGGCCCCACGATGTGCTGCGGCCCCGAACCGTAGCGCGCCGCCACGGCCAGCGGATGCCCCACGTCGCGCAGGATGTCCTCCTGCTCCGCCTCGGTCAGGGGGCGGCCCAGTGCCTCCTCCTTCTCCTCGAAACGGCTCAGGATCATGTCCCGCAGTTCGGCGATGATGTCGGCCCGCTCGCTCTGCGGCAGTTGGGCGGCGACGGCGTTCAGATAGCGATCAATCAGGTCCATCAGACTTCCCCTTGTCCCCGGATAATCAAAGAAGCTTGTCCAGCGAGGCGCTGATGCCCCGCCATTCGTCGGTCAGGGCGGCCAGCATCGACACGCCGCCGGGCGACAGGACGTAGAAGCGCTTCTTCCGCTTCTCCTCCTCGCGCCATTCGCTCTGCAGCAGGCCCTGGCTCTCCAGCCGGCGCAGCAGCGGGTAGAGGGTGGATTCCTCCATCTCCAGCCCGTCCGCCGCCAGGGCCTGGCGCAGGGTGTAGCCGTAACGCTCGGTCCGCAGGCAGGCGAGCACCGCCAGCACCAGCGACCCGCGGCGCAACTCCAGCCGCATGCTTTCGAAAAGTTCGGGATCGAGGCTCACGCCACGCCCTCCTGTTGCGTCACATAGTGTGTGACACACAGTGTATGGCGCATACTGTGCGAGGGAGTCAAGCGAGCATTGTTACGTCGACGATCGCGTGAGGCCGAAGCCCTCGTCCGGGGGAAACGGGGGCGCTATCGAATGCGGCGCGCGACCTGTCTGACAGCCCACTGGCTCAGCAGCCACACGACACCGAGCCCAAGTCCGAACGCAAGGCTGGTTCCCAGCAAGCTCGCCAGATCATCCCCCGCCAGCACCATGAAACCCATATCGGCGAACGACAGACGATGTTCCGGTTCCGCCACCATGGACGGAGGGATGGGTGCGCGGGTTACAATCCAGGCCGCCCGGAACACCTGAACCAGCAACACGCCCGCGACCATCACCGCCGGGACGGTGATCCACCAGAACAGGGAGGAGCGAGTTGGCACGCGCATGAACTTCTCCGAAGCCGACATTAGTCCGCACCCGGCTTCGCCGCGCAACCCCTCGCGCATGCTATGCAGCGCGCCAACACAGGAGCCCGCCATGCCCGCCTTCGCCGCTGACGGCGTGACCGTCGTCGATCACCCGCTGGTGACGCACAAATTGTCGATCATGCGGGCGAAGGAGACCTCGACGGTCCAGTTTCGCACCCTGCTGCGGGAAATTTCGACCCTGCTCTGCTACGAGGTCACCCGCGACCTGCCGCTGGAGCCCTGGCCGGTCGAGACGCCGGTCGGCCCCGCGCAGGGCGGCCGGATCGAGGGCAAGAAGCTGGTCTTCGTGCCCATCCTGCGGGCCGGACTGGGGCTGGTGGAGGGGATGCTGGACCTCGTTCCCTCCGCCCGGGTCGCCCACGTCGGCCTCTATCGCGATCCGGAGACGCTGGACGCCGTCGAATACTACTTCCGTGCGCCGGAGGACGTCGCCGACCGGCTCTGCGTCGTGGTCGACCCCATGCTGGCGACCGGCGGCTCGGCCATCGCCGCGGTTGACCGGCTGAAGGCGCGCGGGGTTCGGGACCTCCGCTTCGTCTGCCTCGTGGCCGCCCCCGAGGGCGTCGCCCGGCTGCGCGCCGCCCACCCCGACGTGCCGGTCTGGGCCGCCGCCGTGGACAGCCGCCTGAACGATCACGGCTATATCGTTCCGGGCCTCGGCGACGCCGGCGACCGGCTGTTCGGGACCCGATAGGCGACCCGCCCGACCAGAGACCACTTTGTCCCGGCCCGCCAGCGGGTTAGAATGGGGCCGGACAACCGCAGGACCCGACCTCCCCCGTGTTTAAGAACCTGCTTCCCGGCAAACCAGGGACCGAGCCCCTGGCCGAGGCGCTGAAGGCGTGCAAGCCGCATTTCATCTGGGCCGCGGTCTTCTCGGCGCTGGTCAACCTGCTCTACCTGACCCCGACCCTGTACATGATGCAGGTCTATGACCGCGTCGTCCCGACGGGCGGGATAGAGACCCTGGTGCTGGTCACCGTCGTGGCGGTCTTCGCCCTGGGGGCCCTCGCCGGGCTGGACTGGCTGCGCGGGCGGCTGATGCTTCGGGCCGGTCTTCGGCTGGACCGCCTGCTTTCGGGCAAGGTGCTGCAGCGGGTCATGGACCTGCAGGCCAGGGCGCCGTCAACCCAGGCCCTGCGGGAGTTCGACAATGTCCGCGGCGCCATCGGCGGACAGGGGATGCTGGCCCTGTTCGATGCGCCGTGGACGCCGATCTACCTGCTTTGCTGCTTCCTGCTTCACCCCGCGATCGGGGTCCTGACCCTCGTCGGCGGAGGCATACTGTTCACCCTCGCCTGGCTCAACGAGCGGGACACCCGCCCCCGTCTGGCCCGATCGATCCAGTCCCAGAACCACGCCTACGCCGCCCAGGAGGCCATCGCCGGACAGGCCGAGGTCGTGCGCGCCTTGGGCATGCGCCAGTCCTCCATCTCGCGCCAGATCGAACAACGACGGCAGGCCACCGCCGCGCAGGCGGACGCCCAGCTGACCGGCGGCCGCTATTCGGGCGCGATCAAATTCCTGCGGCTGGTCATGCAGTCCGCCGCCCTGGGGCTCGCCGCCTTCCTGGCGGTGCGCAGCGAAATCTCCCCCGGGTCGATCATCGCCTCTTCCGTGTTGCTCAGCCGGGCGGTCGCGCCGGTCGAACTGCTGGTGGGGGTCTGGCCGACGCTGGTGCAGGCGTCCGCCAGCTGGAAGACCCTGACCGAGCTGTTCGCCAACACGGCCGCCGTCGAGCGGGAGCGCACTGCCCTCCCCGCGCCCCGCGGACGGCTGCAGGTCGAGGGGATCTCGGTGAAGTTCCCGGAGACCGAGGCCCCGCAGCTGCGCGGCGTGACCTTCAACCTTCAACCGGGCCAGACCCTCGGCGTGGTCGGCGCCAGCGGTTCGGGCAAGACCACCCTCGCCCGCGTGCTGGCGGGCGCACTCAAGCCCCACGCCGGGGCCGTGCGGCTGGACGGCGCCGAGTACGAAGCGCGCGAAGGCGATGAGCTGGCCCGCTGGATCGGCTACCTGCCGCAGGTGCCGAGCCTGTTCGCGGGAACGATCAAGGACAACATCTCCCGCTTCTCCACCGCCGTCGGGGTCGATCAGGACACCGCCGACAAGGCCGCGGTCCAGGCGGCCATCGCCGCCGGAGCCCATGAGCTGATCCTGCGCCTGCCCAAGGGCTACGACACCGTGCTCGGCCCGTTCGGACAGGGCCTGTCGGCGGGGCAGGCGCAGCGCGTCGCCCTGGCCCGCGCCCTCTATGACAACCCCGTCCTGCTGGTGCTGGACGAGCCGAACTCCAACCTGGACCAGGAAGGCGAGGCCGCCCTGATGCAGGCCATTCTCGGCGCCGCGGCGCGGGGCGCGGCGGTGGTGATCATCGCCCACCGCGCGGGCGTCCTGGCCCGGGTCGATCGTCTGCTGATGATGCGCGACGGCATGGTCCAGCTTGAGGGCCCGCGCGAGGAGGTGCTCGAGAAGATGCGCGCCGCCGCGCCGCGCGCGCCGGGGCAGACGGCCCCGGCCACGCCCCGGACGGC